>JAISWE010000179.1 GCA_031271175.1 Bacteroidales bacterium
TGAATACTGAGCCCAGTAGAGTGAATACTGAGCCCAGTAGAGTGAATACTGAGCCCAGTAGAGTGAATACTGAGCCCAGTATTGGGAATACTGAGCCCAGTAGAGTGAATACTGAGCCCAGTAGAGTGAATACTGAGCCCAGTAGAGTGAATACTGACGCCAGTAGAGTGAATACTGACGCCAGTAGAGTGAATACTGAGCCCAGTATTTGGAATACTGAGCCCAGTATTTGGAATACTGAGCCCAGTATTTGGAATACTGAGCCCAGTATTTGGAATACTAAGCCCAGTATTGGGAATATTGGTCCCAGTATTGGGGATAATAAGGCCAGTATTTGGGACAATAAATAGCGAACAGCGAATAATGAAGACAGAGCAGGGAACAATGAACAGCGGGCAGCGAACAAGGACCAGCGAGCAGGGAATAATGAATAGCAAACAGCGCACAACGACCAGCGAACAGCGCACAATGACCGGCGAACAGCGAATAATGACCAGCGAACAGGGAATAGTGAATAACGATGAATTATTAATTATTCATTATTCATTATTAATTATTTCCTATATTTGTGGATTGAATAAAAAAACAAAGACGATGACAGTCATTTTAAGGAAACCGGATCTTTCCCGGTACAGCAACGCCGACCATCTGGCATTCCACAAAGCGGCGCTACAGGTAGGCCTGAAATACGATGCGGCCGTCGGCTCTAAGGATAACCTTTCTGCCTACGTTAGCGCATTGGAGCAGGAAGTAAACGTTTTCAAGTGGATTCGCAAAAGCGCCTTTACGGACAAGAAAGCGGAGATTGACCATAGCCGCGACGAGATTTACATGGGGATGCTGGGCGCGGTGCGGATCAACCTGAAACATTTTGCCCCGCATGTGCGCGACGCCGCCCGTCACGTGTACAGCCTGCTGGAGAACTACGGCAACCTGCCCAATGCCGGCTGCGACGCCGAAACGGATTTCATCGACAGCCTCATCGCGCAGTTGCACGGCAGCGACTATCACGAGGCGGCGCAATTGCTGGCCATTGAGATGTGGATCAGCGAACTTACCCGTCTCAACAACCTGTTCAAGAAACAGGTGGAAGACGCCCCGCAGAGAAAGATCAATCATCCCGACATCAGCCCCAAAATAGCGCGCCGCGTCACGGACGAGGCGCTGCAACGCATCATCACCCGCATAACGGCGCAGATCAACCTCTACGGCGCCAGCTTCTACTTCCCCTTCATCGAGGAGTTCAACCTGCTGACGAATCGCTACAATATGCTGCAACACGAACGCTACGACCGCCTCCACGCCAAAATAGACCTCGCACAAGCCGAAATAGAAACGATCGCGCCACAGGCCTTCACAGGCAAACCGGTTTTTGTGATCCCGTCCATCAGCCTCCGCGCAACAGGCGAGAAAAAAGCCGACGACCTGGTCTTCAGCAAAGATTTTACCCTTGCCTACGTCAACCATCTTCACCCGGGCACCGCAACGCTCATCATCAAAGGCATCGGCAAATACAAAGGCGAACGCATCACCACCTTTACGATACAAAAAACATCATAAAATTACTTCAACACCATGAAAACAGATCACAAAAAACAGATCGCCATCGGCATCACCATTTTTAATATCCAAAAAACATCCTAAAATTACTTCAACACCATGAAAACAGATCACAAAAAACAGATCGCCATCGGCAAGGTCGGATTATTTTCCTCCGCCCTGATGCTGAGCGCCCCCTTAGCGGCGCAGTACAGCCCCACGCCCAAGTTCGAGGGCAAAATAGGTAAAACGCTCGACGACACCCACGAGTGGTATCCCGCCGCACATCCTCAGGCGCCCGCCGGCGCGCCCAACGTGGTGTGGATCCTGATCGACGACATCGGCTACGGCGCTACCACCGCCTTCGGCGGGCTGATCGAAACCCCCACCTTCGACCGGCTGGCCGACAACGGCCTGCGCTACACCAACTGGCACACCTGCGCCTTCAGCGCGCCCACCCGCGCCGCACTGCTCACCGGACGCAACCAGCACTCCGTGCATTTCGGCTTTTTTGCCAACCAGTCCTATGGCGCTCCGGGCTACGACGGCTACCTGCCCTTCGAAACGGCGACCATCGCCGAAATACTCCGCGAAAACGGCTACAACACCTTTGCGGTGGGCAAATACCACGTCACCTCCACCTCCGACGCTACCCCTGCCGGCCCCTTTAACCGCTGGCCTACCGGAAGAGGCTTCGACCGCTTCTACGGCTATTCTCCGGCAGCAGGCGCAGGCGATCAGTGGAATCCGGTGATATACCGCGACACCCAGCTGGAACCCAAAGACCCGCAAGGCAGGCATTTCACCGAGCTGATCACCAACGAGGCCATCCGCTACATCTCCGAACAGAAAAAAGCCGACCCCGACAAGCCTTTCTTCCTGTATTATGCCCCTGGAGCAGCACATTCGCCCCATCAGGTAGCCCCAGAATGGATTGACAAATACAAAGGCAAATTCGACAAGGGATGGGATGTCTATCGCGAGGAAACGCTCGCCCGCCAGAAAAAACTCGGCGTAACGCCGGCCAGTGTCGAACTGGCTCCCCGCAACCACAACGTCAAGGCATGGGAATCCCTGACCGCCGACGAAAAGAAACTCACCCTGCGCCACATCGAAACCTACGCCGGCTTCGTGTCGCACACCGACCACGAAATAGGACGTATCGTGACCCTGCTGGAAGAATTAGGGCAGTTGGACAATACCTTAATCGTACTGATGATCGGCGATAACGGCGCTACAAGCGAAAGCCCCTTCGGCACTTTCCTGACCCGCCAGAACAATGAGAAACAGGAGCAGTTCTTCAGCAGGCAAGTTGCCAATCTGCATTTGCTGGGAACCGCACAGTCGAAACCCAATTTCCCGTCCGGCTGGGCAGAGGCCACCAACACGCCCTTCCGTTACTACAAGGGCAACCCCGTGTGGGAAGGCGGTACGCACGATCCGTTGATCCTCTTTTACCCCAAAGGGATAAAGGACAAGGGAGGAGTACGCACGCAATACTCCTACGTCAGCGACATCCTGCCTACCACCGTTGAGCTAACAGGCGCTACCGTTCCCGACGTCGTCAACGGCTATCGCCAGCGAGCCATCGAAGGCGTCAGCCTGGCCTATTCCGTTGCGCCGGAAAACAAAAACCTGCCCGAACGCCATACCGTGCAATACCACGAAATGACCGGTTCATACGCCATCTATAAGGACGGATGGAAAGCCGGTTTTCCCAACGGCGTAGCCAACAGAGCCTCCAATCCCGAAGCGCCGAACGAAGCGTATCTGTTCAACACCAAAGAGGACTTCAACGAAGTGAACAACCTGGCGGGCAAATATCCCGAAAAGGTGAAGGAACTTGCCAAAGTATTCGAGGCAGAAGCATGGAAATACAACGTCTATCCGCTCAAACACCAGTGGGTAAATAAAAACCCGCTGATCATCAAACATGCGAAAGATTTGACGCCATCTCAGCGGCAGCGACAAAAACTGCAATAAACGACCGTGAATATCTTGAAAAGTAAAAACACCAGAGCATAAAATAAAAATAATATGTCATCCATTCTTCAAACATCCGTTATGAGAGGCCGGTATCGTCCTGCCGGTCTTCCGTTCATTGCGGCCGTTGCCGCAACTGCCGCTGGGAGCATCAGCACGGTCGTTTCCTGCAACCGGCAAGCCGGCAGGGACGCCAAGCCCAACGTGCTGTTCATTGCCGTTGACGACCTGAACGACTGGGGCGAACCTTTTGGGGGATATCCCGGCGTTCAAACGCCCAACTTAAGCCGGCTGGCAAAAGAGGGGCAGCTTTTCACGCGAGCCTATTGTTCGGCTCCGGCAAGCAATCCGTCGCGGGCAAGCCTGCTGACGGGAATCCGTCCTTCCTCATCCGGCGTGTACCACAACAATCAACCGTGGCGTCCCGCATTGCCCGATGCCGTTACGCTGCCGCAGTATTTCACTGCTAACGGTTACGAAGTGGAGGGTAGCGGAAAAATCTTCCATGGCGGATACAATGATACTGCATCATGGCCGGTGTATCATCCGGTGGAGCGGTCGCCCGTGCCGCCCGGATCGCCGTTGCTCGGCAAAGCCCATTTCGACTGGGCGCCCGTTCAGGTAACAGACCAGGAAATGGGCGATTACAAAAATGTGACTTACGCCGTTGATTTCCTGAAAAAGAAAAAAGACCGGCCTTTCTTTCTGGCGGTAGGCTTTACCCGTCCGCATTTGCCGTGGTACGTGCCTCAGAAGTATTTTGACTTGTACCCGGTGGATAACATCACACGCCCCGATGTAATAGCAAACGACTTGAGCGATATTCCGAAGGCAGGCGTGAAAATAGCCAAACCGGAAGGAGACCACCGTTTTATTGTGGAAAACGGTCAATGGGAAAAGGCGATACAGGGCTATCTTGCTTCTATCAGCTTCTTCGATGCACAACTGGGACGTTTGCTGGATGCCTTGGAAGCGAGCGGACAGAAAGAAAATACGGTCATCGTCCTCTTCGGCGATCATGGCTGGCATCTGGGGGAAAAGGAGCACTGGCGCAAATTCGCCCTGTGGGAAGAAGCCGCCCGTGTGCCGTTCATTATTGTAGCGCCCGGAGTTACCAAGCCGGACAGTCGATCGGAACGCACGGTCAATCTGCTGGACATCTATCCCACTTTGCTCGAATTGTGCGGTCTTCCCGCCAAAGAAGAGCTGGAAGGCAATAGCATTGTCCCCTTGCTGAAACGTCCCGATGCGGAATGGGAACATCCGTCGCTCACTACCCACGGAAAGGATAATCACGCCTTGCGCTCCGAACGATGGCGATACATCCGTTATGCGGACGGATCGGAAGAACTGTACGATCATGACACCGATCCGCAGGAATGGGTAAATTTAGCTCAAAAGGCGGAATATGAACCGGTAAAAAGAGACTTATCCCGCTGGTTGCCGGACAAGAATGTGCCGGATGCAAAACCCGCCAAAAAAAAGTAAAAAATCTTTATTATTAATATCTTTAAAAACATCAAATTTATGTATATCGACAGATTCATTCAAAGCTTCGGAACAGCAGGGAAAAGGGCGCTTCACTTATCGCCCCTGATGGCAACGGGCATCATGGCGGCGGGCTGCACCGCAAGCGAACAGAAAGACAGCGTGCCCAATATCATCTTTATCCTTTCCGACGACCACAGCGCGCCGTTTTTAAGTTGCTACGGCGACAAAAACATCCAAACGCCCAACATCGACCGGTTGGCGAAAGAGGGAATCCTTTTTCGCCACGCCTACACCACCGCCCCGCAAAGCGTCCCCTCGAGGGCAGGACTGATGACGGGACGCTCTACCGTGGATGTACGCATGACACGTTTTTCAGCCCCGCTTTCTGCCGACATCGTCGCCTTCCCCGAATGGCTGCGAAAGGCAGGATACCATACCGGTATCTGCGGCAGGAATTTCCACCTCGACGGAGCCAGAAACCCGCCGGAATCGGAAACGGTTTTTCAGGAATATCACCTGCGAACGTTTGAAAAACGAGTGGACTATCTCCGTCAGGGCGGAAGCAAAGACGCCCTGCCCCAGTTGACGGAATTTCTCAATACGGCGCCCAAAGAGAAACCGTTCTTCATTCAGGTCGGTTTCAACGAGCCGCACCGTATCTTTGACGCCGCCAACTTTGAACCCGATCCCGCTACGCTCCAACTGCCCGTCGGAATGCCCGACATCCCCGAACTGCGCAAGGATTTGGCCGGATATTACGGCGAAATACAGCGATTGGACGGATATATCGGACAGCTGCTCGACGAATTAGACCAAAGAGGGCTTGCCGAAAACACGCTTGTGGTTTTCATCGGCGACAATGGAGGCGCCCTGCTGCGCGGCAAAGGAACGCTGAACGACCTCGGCATCCATGTACCGTTGCTGGCACGCTGGCCTAAAGGCATTCCACCCGGGCAAATATCCGACGCCCTGATATCCGGCGAAGACATCGCTCCTACCTTTCTGGACGTAGCCAGATACCCCATCCCCGAAGAGATAACGGGTAAAAGCTTCGTACCGGCGTTCACCGACAGCCTGTTCAGCGCCCATGCCTTCGTTTTCTCAGAAAGAGGCGCGCACGGCGGAGGATTGCCGCAAGGATCGGCCGCATTTGACCTCGGACGCACCGTTTTCTCGAAAGAATATAAACTGATATATAACGCTCTGTGGCAACTCCCCTACGAGCCTGTTGATTTCTCAGGTCAACCGTTCTGGAAAAAATTGAAAGATTTACATGGGAGCGGCAAACTGGATCCGCTCTATTCGCGGTTGTTTTTTGCCGGACAGCGACCCATTTTTGAATTGTACGACCGAGTAAATGACCCGTATGAACTAAACAATCTGGCAGGAAACCCCGATTATGCGGAGCAGGAACATGCCTTGAAAGCCGAATTGCAAAAATGGATGATCCTCAACCAGGATTTCCTGCCGTTACCTGTTCCTCCGGGAAACCAAAACAGACAAAATGTTATTAGAAAAAAATGAAAACAGATCATAAAAAAAATGAAAACAGATCATAAAAAACAAATCGCCATCGGCAAGGTCGGATTATTTTCTTCCGCCCTGATGCTGAGCGCCCCTTTAGCGGCGCAGTACAGCCCCACGCCCAAGTTCGAGGGCAAAATAGGCAAAACGCTCGACGACACCCAAGAGTGGTATCCCGCCGCACATCCTCAGGCGCCCGCCGGAGCGCCCAACGTGGTGTGGATCCTGATCGACGACATCGGCTACGGCGCTACCACCACTTTCGGCGGGCTGATCGAAACCCCCACCTTCGACCGGCTGGCCGACAACGGCCTGCGCTACACCAACTGGCACACCTGCGCCTTCAGCGCCCCCACCCGCGCCGCGCTGCTCACCGGACGCAACCAGCACTCCGTGCATTTCGGCTTTTTTGCCAACCAGTCCTACGGCGCTCCGGGTTATGACGGATATTTGCCTTTCGAGAAAGCAACGATTGCCGAAATACTCCGCGAAAACGGCTACAGTACATACGCCATCGGGAAATATCACCTCACTTCGCCGTCGGACATAACTCCCGCCGGCCCCTTCAACCGCTGGCCTACCGGAAGGGGTTTCGACCATTATTTCGGATTTACGCCGAGTGCAGCCTCAACAGACCAGTGGAACCCGGTGATATACCGCGACACACAGTTGGAACCCAAAGACCCGCAAGGCAGGCACGTTACGGAACTGTTGGCCGACGAAGCTATCCGGTATATCTCCGACCAGAAAAAAGCCGACCCCGACAAGCCTTTTTTTCTGTACTTCGCTTCCGGTGCGGCTCATGCTCCCGTACAAGTAGCCCCGGAATGGATTGACAAATACAAAGGCAAATTCGACAAAGGATGGGACATATATCGCGAAGAAACGCTCGCCCGCCAGAAAAAACTCGGCGTAGTGCCGGATAACGTTCAGTTAGCTCCCCAAAATCCAAACGTCAGACCGTGGAAAGACCTGTCTGCCGACGAAAAAAAGGTCTATACCCGTCACATGGAAACTTATGCGGGCTTTGTGTCGCACACCGACCACGAAATAGGACGCATCATCAGCCATCTCGAACAAATCGGTCAATTGGACAATACGCTGGTAGTGCTGATGATTGGCGATAACGGCGCCCCTCCGGGATCTGTAAACGGGACATTCCTGCCGGCAAAACAAGGCGAAACAAACAAGCAATTATTTGCCAGAGAACTGGAAAACCTTGATCTGATCGGGTCGGCGGAGACCAAACCGAAATATCCGGGAGGTTGGGCAGCGGCTACCAATACCCCTTTCCGCTACACCAAAGGTAATCCCTGCTGGGAAGGCGGAACGCATGACCCTCTGATACTCTTTTATCCCAAAAAGATAAAGGACAAGGGAGGAGTACGCACGCAATATTCCTACGTCAGCGACATCCTGCCCACTACCGTTGAACTGACCGGCGTTAAAATCCCCGAAATCATCAACGGCTACCGTCAGGAACCTGTCGAGGGCGTCAGTCTGGCCTATTCCGTCGATAATCCCAAAGCCCCCGAACGCCATACCGTGCAATACCACGAAATGACCGGTTCGTACGCCATCTATCAGGACGGATGGAAAGCGGCTTTTCCCAACGGCGTGGCCAACAGGGCGCCTGACTCCAACAGCGTGTATTTATTCCATACCAAAGAGGATTTCAACGAAGTGAACGATCTGGCGGGCAAATATCCCGAAAAGGTAAAGGAACTGGCCAAAGTATTTGAGGCAGAAGCATGGAAATACAACGTGTATCCGCTCAAACACCAGTGGAAGAACGAAAATCCGCTGATCAGGAAATATAGAAAACCGGCAAATCTGCAACGGTCGAGGATCGTTCAATAAAACATAAAAATGACTTTCAAACATCAACTTTTGCTCTCTGGATGTGTGGCAGCGCCTCTTTTTTCCTGCACGCAAGGCGGCATTACGGAAAAAATCCGTCCCAACATCCTATTCATCTATGCCGACGATCTGGGCTGGACGGACGTGGCTTCCGGCAGTCAATTCTATGAAACGCCTGCAATAGACCGGCTGGCGTCCGAGGGGTTCCGCTTCCAGGCAGCCTATTCCTGCGGCCCCAACAGCGCTCCCAGCCGTGCATCCTTGCTGACGGGACAATACACGCCGCGGCACGGCGTCTATACGGTCGGTTCGGGCGAAAGAGGCGAATCGTCATTACGCAAACTGATCCCTGTGGAAAACAAAACGACGCTTGAACTTGATTTTGTAACCATTGCGGAAGAACTCCAACATGCGGGTTATCGCACGGGCTTAATCGGCAAATGGCAGTTGGGGCATCACGACAAAGGTACAGGCCCGCAGCAACAGGGATTCGATTTCGTTGTCAGCGGAGAGGGCGGCACTCCCGATTATTTCTATCCGTACAGAAAAAAGGGTACGCAACGCGCATTGCCTGTCCATGCAGGTATCGTTACCGGCAAGGAAGGGGATTACCTGACCGACAGACTGACAGACGAAGCCATCCGCTTTATCGGCGAAAAACAGGACAAACCGTTCTTTCTGTATCTATCCCACTTTGCCGTACATACGCCTACGCAGTCTAAAGCCGCTAAGATTGAGAAATACAAGGCTAAACCTGCCGACGAAGCGCATTTGCACGATCACCCTGTGTATGCCGGAATGGTCGAAAGCCTTGATGAAAGCGTCGGGCGATTGCTCCATGCATTGGATTCGTTGAAGATAGCCGATCATACGGTAGTGATCTTCTTTTCGGACAATGGCGGCAATGGCGGAGTAACCGCTCAACTGCCGCTGAAAGGAGCCAAAGGCACCCTGCATGAAGGAGGAATACGGGTTCCGCTGTTTGTACGATGGCCCGGAATAACGCATCCCGGCGCTTCCACGTACACTCCCGTCATCGGCGTGGATTTTTATCCGTCGTTGCTGGAAATAGCGGGAGTGCATGAACCTCTGAACAGGGAAACGGACGGCGTTAGTTTTGTCCCGCTTCTGCAAGACAAAGAAAACGCCGACAGGGATATCTTCTGGCATTTTCCGGGCTATCTGGAAAACGGACAAAAAAACAAGGTTGTCAAAGGAGCGTTTCGCACGCGGCCGGTGAGTGTCATCCGTTCCGGAGATTACAAACTTCTGAGTTTCTACGAAGACGGACATCTCGAATTGTACAATCTCAACGCGGACATCGGCGAGACAAACAACCTGTCGCACACAAATCCTGAAAAAACGGAAGAATTGGTTGCCAAACTCCGGCAGTGGAAAGCATCGGTCAAGGCTCCGGAACCGACCGCACTTCATCCGGACTATAAAAATCCTTAGTGATAAAAATTTTTATTGCAAAGTGAAAACCTCTTTTTTAAAATTGATACTGTTGCCAGTCCAATAATGACTTTCCCAAATTTACTTTTTTAGCGGTTCCAAAATATTTTCGGGAACATCCTGCGGGGTAGTGGTATTTCTTAATACGGCATATACCTGTTTGGTGGCGCATCCGTTGAGGATGACCTTTACCGTCCCATAGATACAGGCGTCGGTTATCGACAGGTCGCAGGTGACAATATCATCCCGTACTGTTTTGGCATCCGGCGTCGCGAAAGGCGTTGCGGTTTTGACCCCGCCTTTGAGTACCACCTGGCTTAATCCGGCGCTATGATACGATGTTAATATGGAGGTTTGCTCGAGGGTTCGGAACTCGAGTTTTGGCGTGTCCTTGTTCCATTTCGTAAAATTTTTCGGGGACAGGTACAGTTCATCGGCGTTCAGTTGCAGTTCCGTAACCTGTGCGGCGTCGGCTGTGACGGTCAGTTGCAGTTCCACATTTTTCGACTTTTCGAAATCTACCGTTCCCGAATAAACCTGTGGTTCGGCGAAACGGAGAAACTTGCCTTCCGTGTCGCCGGCGGGGGCTACGAGTTCGCCTCCCAACAGTGGCGCGGCAGTCAAAACGTGGGGATTTTTTTTATCCAGCGATACGATGAAGAAACACGGCGGCGTTGCTGCCGCTACAAATTCGCTGCTGTCGATTCCCCGGAAGCAGACAAGCGCATATTTGGCTTTTGTTTCCCCGGCTACAGCAATGGTGGAAAACCAGACCGCCGCCGAATCCTTTCCTTCCTCCCCGGCGGTGAGCAATTCGATCTGCAACGGTTCGGCGGGGTTCTCCGCGTTCACCGCAAACAGCCGTTCCGTCAGCAAATCGACATTTCCCTTGTCGAAGTTCAGCCGTGCGTTCGAATACGCAACGGATAACACATCCGCTTTAAGGCTGTCCGCAAACGCCAGTCCGATTCCCGCCCCGTTGACCGCCGGTTCGA
>JAISWE010000070.1 GCA_031271175.1 Bacteroidales bacterium
TTACGCCATCAAATCCTCCATAAAGTTTAAATATAGCATAGAAATCACTTTCATCCCCTCTTTCAATGACCCTCTGCACAACAAAAAATCTCATTGCCTGCCATTTTGCAGGCGTTAATCCGGAAATTTTAACATCCCAAAGCAAATGGGACGACACTTTGAGCTTATTCTCCGTATCGGCTTCTATTACTTCCTTCCAATCATTAAACATGACATTTTCATTTTAACTGTTTCACAAAGTTAGGTAACTATTTCAGGATTTCCAAGCGTATGAAACGAAAAAAAATAAATAATACGATATTTTCAAATTTTTTCAGGGAAAGACGCGCTACCAGAAACAGACCAAACGCAAGAAATGCAAAGCAAGAGCGGCCATCGAACCTGTCATTGGACACTTGAAAACCGACAATTTTTTCGGCTCATTTTTTTACGGGTATTTTTTCCCAACTGTCATTCACTTGCCGCCGCATAATGGGATTTGCTAAGGAACGATTATTTAAAGATGACGCGAAAGCCCACGTCGTCGAATGCGGTCTCGGGAGGACATCGGTGACGGCAAGCCGACCGGCATTTGCTGGCGGCATAAAAGGCGCTGCCGCCGCGTACTGTGCGGTAATCGCCTTCCATACAGAGCGGATCTGTCTCCGGTAAACCGGCATAGTTATTGCTGCCGTCCCACAGGTCCAGGCACCATTCAGACACGTTTCCGTGCATGTCGTACAAACCGTAGCTATTGACGCTGCCGGAGTATGAGCCTATGGGGAGGGTATGCGGCGACCACTGTTCGCTCGGGACGGTGTACTCTCCTCCCCTATTGAAATCATAAGGATGTGTTTGGGTAAAGTTGGCCATATCGTTGGTCAGTACCCAGCCTGTTCCGATGCCGAAAGGCATGTTTTCGATGCCGCCGCGGGCAGCCCGTTCCCATTGCGCTTCTGTCGGCAGGTCGCCGCCCGCCCACTCGGCGTAAGCCTTGGCGCCATGCCAGGTCACGAAAATGGCAGGGTGGTTTTCGTAGCCCGGTACAGGCTCCCACCGGACGGTCGTCCAGCGCATGCCCCAGTTGGAACTGCCGCTGCTTTCCCGTACCAGTACCAGTATCTCGTCGTCTGCTTTTGCGCCGGAAGCGCCCACGCCCATCTCATTCAGGAATTTGGCATACTGCATGTTGGTGATTTCGTGCGTGCTGATGCGGTAATTTTCGGTGAGCGTTACCCGCCGCTGTGTCTCATACAGCTCCCTGCCCGGTTCGGCGGGCGTTGCATTCGGATCTATGCCGGGGACGGCGGCGCTGGGAGCGACGCCGGGGGCGGGAACGGCAGATCCGTTGGAGCTGCCCATGAGGAACGATCCCGCAGGTATCGGCACGGTGGCAAACAGTTCGACCCTTACAGTGCAGGTATTGGTCAGGTTGTTGACGGAGGTGGCGGTAATAACGGCAGATCCTTTGGCCACCGCCGTCACAGTACCGGCATCCACTATGGCTATTTCCGGCGCGCTGCTGGTCCACGTCAGGCTTTTATCGACGGCATTGTCGGGCAGCACGGTGGCCTCGATCTTTTGCATTTCGCCTTCAACGAGCAGCAGTTCTGTCGGGTTGAGCGTTATTTCAGTAACGCTTCCATCCACTGCATTGTCTCTGTCTTTTTTGCAGCCGCTCGAAAGGATGAGAGCGAACAGCGGACAGAGGAGGATGAACGGCCGGCAACGGTTTTTCAACCGTGAAGGGCGCGGGGTGTCATGATGTGTGTTCTTCACCTGCACCCGTGTGTTTGACTTTTTCATTGCTTGATTTTTTTATGTGTTATAAAATTAATGAATTGATTTTCCGAAAAAAAAATTACGGGCTGCGCCACCGCCATGAGGGGTGCGCTTGGAGATGAGAACTGCGCCTGCGCCCGCTGCTACAAGGCTTCTCCAAAGGTGACGAAAGAGAGAATTTCCTCTTTTCCTGAATGTTCCCCGATAAAAAGCAAATGTCATCATGAATGAATCATCTGGTTGGTAAAAAAATAAAACACGGCAAACATACAACGGAAAAAATCATTTTGCAACTTTTTTTGAAAAAAAATAAAAAAAAATACTACTGTTAACAGGATGTTGCGTAAAAATCGAACGCAGGGAAGAAATATCTGCAGCCCTCAACATTCGCTCTATCAGCCAATAATTGAGCATCGGCAATGAATTAATTAGCGATGCGAAATAAACGAGATATAACGGTTTTCCGGGTGTTCCGAAGGGAAGAAACTACATATCCATTTACGTGACAACATTGCCTTTTTAACTTTATAGGTCAAAATTTTTTCTCACCTATTTTACGGCACATTTTTTGTAGAATTTTTTTTTTCAAGTTGTCTAATGGATTGCATCGAAGCGCTTATTTTAGGAATAGTACAGGGATTCACCGAATTTCTGCCGGTAAGCAGTAGCGGCCATCTGGCCATCGGCGCTGCTATACTGGGAGTTCCCGTGAGTAATAACCTGACATTTGCCGTTGTGGTGCATACCGCTACGGTGTTGAGCACTATCATTGTGTTGCGCAGGGAAATCCTTCAACTGCTACAGGGCTTGTTCCGGTTCACATGGAACAAGGAAACGAGATTCATCTCCCAACTGTTGCTTTCTGCTGTTCCGGTGGGTATCGTCGGGATATGCTGGAAAGACAAAGTGGAAGAAATTTTCTCCGGCGGATTGACAATCGTGGGCGCCATGCTGCTGCTCACAGCCGCTCTGCTGGCATTTGCATATTATGCCCGCTCCCGGCAGAAAGAAAACATGACGCTGATGGATGCCTTCATTATCGGTTTGGCACAGGCATGTGCCGTCATGCCGGGGCTTTCCCGTTCGGGAACTACCATTTCGGCCGGCATTTTGCTGGGGAACAGAAGAGAAACCGTAGCCCGTTTCTCTTTCCTGATGGTGCTGGTTCCTGTGCTGGGACAGTGTTGCCTCGACATCATGAGCGGCGGCTTCTCTTTCGAAAAATCGGGAATACCTGTTTTGTCGCTTCTGATGGGATTCATTGCCGCTTTCGTATCGGGATTTATTGCCTGTTCATGGATGCTGGACATCGTGAAAAAAGGAAAATTCATCTGGTTCGCAGTTTATTGTGCCATTGCAGGCACAGCAGTGCTTATTTTCAGTTAAACAGAGATGCCGGACGAAATTCCTTTTCGCATATTTCATCAGGATAGCCCTGAAATCGCAGATTTCATTAACGGGCAAATGATTTTGATAGACAAACCTTTGAACTGGACATCGTTTGACGTGGTGCAAAAAATACGCAATCTTATCACCCGCAAGTTGAAGATAAAGAAATTGAAGGTAGGACATGCCGGAGCGCTCGATCCGCTGGCCACCGGACTGTTGATTGTCTGTTCGGGAAAGGCGACCGGACACATCAGCGAGTGGATGGACATGGATAAGGAATACATCGCCGTCATCGAACTGGGGCGCACCACCCTGTCCTGCGATCAGGAAACCGAAACCAGCGCCGTATTCCCTTTTGAACATATCACATGGGAGTTGCTGGAACGGACAATGGAAAGTTTTCTGGGCGAAACACAACAAGTGCCTCCCTTATTTTCGGCAAAGAATGTGCAGGGAAAACGCGCTTATACTTTTGCCAGAAAAGGCTCGGACATCGAATTGCCTCCCCAAGCAGTCCATATCAGCCGTTTAGAAATTATCCGTTTCGAACCGCCCATCGTGGAAATCAAAATGCGATGCGGGAAAGGCACTTATGTCAGGGCATTTGCCCGCGATTTGGGAGCCAAGCTGCAAAGCGGAGCCTGTTTGACCGATCTGAGAAGGACGGCCATCGGAAATTTTAGCGTTAATGACGCCTTGACGCCCATACTTTTCGAAAATGCCCTTCAAAAAGTAATTTTAAAAATGCCATAATCTAAACCTAAATATAACATGCGACTTTCACAGTACAAATTTCACCTTCCGCCGGAACTGATATCCAAATTCCCGGCGGCTCATCGGGATGAATCCCGTCTGATGGTCATCAACCGAAAGTATGACCACGTCGAACATCGTACCTTCAAGAATCTCATTGATTATTTCAATGAGGGCGATGTTGTAGTTTTCAACAATACCAAGGTCTTTCCTGCCCGGCTGTACGGCAACAAGGAAAAAACCGGCGCGCAGATTGAAGTCTTTCTGTTGCGGGAATTGAATGCCGACCAGCGTTTGTGGGATGTGCTGGTGGATCCGGCGCGCAAAATCCGCATCGGCAACAAACTCTACTTCGGCGACAACGATGCACTGGTTGCCGAAGTGATTGACAATACGACCTCGCGAGGCCGTACGCTTCGTTTCCTATTCGACGGCGACCACGCCAAATTCAAACGCATCCTTTTCTCGATGGGGAAAACGCCGTTGCCGAAGTCTCTCAAACGCGACGCCGTCCCGGATGACAAGGAACGCTACCAGACCATTTTTGCCAAACATGAAGGCGCCGTAGCCGCTCCCGCGGCAGGATTACACTTCAGCCGTGAATTGCTTAAACGTTTCGAAATAAAAGGAATAGATACGGCAGAGATCACCCTGCACATGGGATTGGGCAATTTTCGCGGCGTAGATGTGGAAGACCTCACCAAACACAAAATGGACTCCGAGCAGATGTTTATTTCCGAAGAAGCCGCTAAAATAATCAATGCGGCGAAAGACAGGAAAGCGGAGGTCTGTTCGGTAGGTACCACCGTACTGAGGACACTGGAGAGTTCCGTGTCCACCAACGGCAGGTTGAAACCCGCCGACATGTGGACGAACAAGTTCATTTTCCCACCCTACGAAGTATCTGTTCCCACCTCCATCATAACCAATTTCCACCTGCCCATGTCCACGATGATGATGATGACTTCCGCCTTCACCGGCTACGAACGGCTGATGGACATTTACGAAATGGCAGTGAAGGAAAAATACCACTTCGGGACATACGGTGACGCCATGCTGGTGCTGTAACCGGCGGCATTTTATTTTGTTTCGGGGGAGACGCTCCTCACAACGCTTCCGACGGAACCGTCCCTGAAGCGGGTTTCAATGGTTTGTCCTTCCGTCAGTTCATGAATGCTGCGGACGATTCGCCCGCCGGAACAGGTGATGGAATAGCCTCTTTCCATCAGATGTTCGGGATTGAGCAGACGCAGTTTGTCCTCCGTCCGTTCGATTTGCATTTTTTCGATGTTGAGTATGGGCCGGAGCGTATTGCCGACATGCAGTTCCGATTCCGCCAGTGCGTTTCTCCTTGCCGACAGCGCGTTTTGCACTGCCGACCGAAGAGCAGTCCTCTGGTACTGTGCTTCGGTCTGCTTGTGGAGTAACCATTCCATTGAGGTGAGATTGAACCGGAAAGCATACTTCATCATCCACTTATCCTGCCGGTGTATCGCTGTTTGCAAAATACGATGCAATTGGTGCGATTGTTCCCGCACATGTTCCGCAGCAGACGGCAGCAGGATTTCCACCGTTTCCACCAATTGTTGCGACAATTCCCACAAAGAGTCGTCGAATGCGGCAACCCTGTCTATCAGGTACTCCGCTACTGCGGTGGGTGTTTTCAAGGCCGTATGGGCTACCTTGTCGGCCAGCGTTTCGTCGCGTTCGTGCCCGATGCCCGTAATGACGGGGACGGGAAACTGTGCAATGGAAGCCACAATCCGATAGCTGTTAAAACAGTTCAAATCGCTTTGGGACCCGCCGCCCCGGATGATCACCACCACATCAAAAACCTCTCCGCAGGCAAAAATCTTTTCCAGCGCTTCCGCAACGGAATTTTCGGCTTCGTTGCCCTGCATGACGGAAGGAAACAGAACGGGACGGAAAGCATATCCGGCGGGATTATTGCGCAACTGATCGGAAAAATCGCCGTATCCGGCCGCCGTAGGCGATGAAATCACGGCGATCTTTAACGGGACTTCCTCCATTTCCAATCCGCGGTTCATGTCAATGACTCCCTCCGCTTCCAACTGCTGCAATATCCCCTGTTTCTGCAATGCCAACTCGCCCACCGTAAAGGAGGGATTGAGGTCGGTTACCTGCAAACTGAATCCGTAAAGCTCATGAAATGTAACGTTTACTTGAAGCATCACTTTCAAGCCTGCGGACAGTTCATGACCGGTCATGGTTTTGAAATAGGGATGCAACATCCTGAAATGATATGCCCAGATATTGGCGCGGGCTTTAGCGACAATCTGTTCTCCGGACGTATCTTTCTCTATCAACTCCATGTAACAGTGGCCTTTGTTGATGCTGATTTCGTTTATTTCAGCCACAATCCAGTACATTCCCGGCAATGTCTGCTCCAATGTTTGCCGTACAAACCGGTTAAAAGCCGATAACGAATAGGATTCCATAGGCAGGGACTACCAGTTCAGGATTTTCCTGAAATCGTATTCCGCCGGATCCGACACATATTTTTTAGCGGCTTCGTAATCGTCGGTTGTGATATAGCTCAACACATTATCGATAATAGAAGATACCCGTGGACTGTTGATGTCAACCAGTCG
Organism: Bacteroidales bacterium; assembly: GCA_031271175.1. Classification (GTDB taxonomy): domain Bacteria; phylum Bacteroidota; class Bacteroidia; order Bacteroidales; family UBA4181; genus JAIRLS01. The sequence goes on from JAISWE010000070.1 coordinate 6,516, forward strand.
CGGCGGGATTTTCCCCGTTACCGGATCCTGCAAATCCTTCAAGTAGAGAGGCTGCACTTCCCCGTTGGATTTCACATAGACCATGCAGCCCGTAGCGCCCTGATCGAAAAGGCGGTACACGCCAAAACCCAGCAGCGAGCAATACACAAGGTCATAGGCGATAGGCGCAGAGCAACGCACATCGTAGCCGATTTCTACCGGACGTGTCTTCACCTTGATATTCGCGGCTTTTAGCCGTTTATCCACCAATTCGCTGAAAATTGCTGCTTTGGATATCTTACCGAGTTCGGGATGTCCGTGCTCGTCATAACTGAAATGGATGCCCGAATTTTTGATTTCGCTCTCGCTCAATGCATGGAAAACGCCTTCCGACACCATGGCACAACCATAGTCAATTCCTGCAAGTTTCCGTTTGATAACGGATGAGATCAGCAGGTTGCATATTTTATCAATCGTAATGCTTGTTTTATTAAACATTTCAGGAATGACAATCATCGGATAGTGACAGGCAGAACCGATGCCCCACGCAAGATGCCCCGCCGAACGCCCCATAGCCGAAACGATAAACCAGTTTTCGCTGGTACGCGCATCTTCGTAAAAAATGCAGCCCGTGGCCGTTCCCTGTGCCTGCGCCGACTGAAAACCGAAGGTAGGCGTTTCTTCCGGTAGCGGAAGGTCGTTGTCGATGGTTTTAGGCACATGAATATTGGCTATCGGATGTTGCTTTTCGGCAAGGAATTTGGCCACGCGGTTGGCGGTAGAAGCCGTATCGTCGCCGCCAACGGTTACCAGCAACTGCACATTGTTGTCCGTAAAAAATTTCAGGTTGAAATTTTCGGCAAAATCCTTGTCCGTAGGTTTGAAACGGCTCATGATGACGGTTGATCCTCCCCGGTTGACGATACGGTCGGCAAACACAAAATCGATTTCCACCGTAAGGGGATCGGGACGGAACAAACCGCTGTAACCTCCGTGAAGGCCTATGACACGGTATCCGTTCTGCAAAAAGGCTTTTGCAACGCTACCTACAACTGTATTCATTCCGGGGGCAGGACCGCCGCCGGTTAAAATGGCAATGGATTTTTTCATTTTCTTTATTTGATTGAAATTTATGATGTTTATAAAATTATGCTTGTTGCGTGTCTGGCGGTGCGATATCTGTATCCGGCGCTGCGATATCCGTATCCGGCGCTGCGTCCGGTTCCTTTTCAAAACAAGTAATGCCCAAATCCAGCAAAGCGTTGTACCACATCAGCACTTTACGAATATCCGACAGATACACTTTCTCCTTGTCATAATCGAGGACGGTTTCGAAATATCGCTTCAGTTCCGCATCGGGCGATTTGTGGGATAGCGCAGGGCCGCCTTTCTCCTGTTCCTGTATCTTTTTAAACACATCCCGCAAAGGAAGTTCTTCTTTTGTGGTGAAAACGGCAATATCTTCCAACATACTGATCTTTGCCGTGGACGGAATGCCGGTGCGCTTGTGGTCGGTCATGTTTTCCACAATAATGGTCGCCCTGCCTTGGGAAACATACTTGAAAAGTCCGCTCTGACCCGATATAACCAAAATATCTTTTAGTGACATATAGATGATTTTTTGTCGCAAAATTACTTTTTTTACCCGAAAGAAAAAATACCCGATAAGAAAAAGGTGCACGTTGCACGTACACCCTGTATGAAAACTCAGCGACTCCGACAGGACTCAAACCTGTGACTTTCAGAACCGGAATCTGACGTTCTATTCAACTGAACTACGGAGCCAAATCCGCTGCAAAAATAATCAAAATATTGAATACAGCCAACCTGTTTCACAAAAATTATGCAAAAACAGTCGTACCGCACATTCCCGAACAGTGTTCTACCGGACTCGCGGCGGCCAGACACACGAGGCAGGTGAAAACAATTCGTTTCATGATGATGAGGGGTCAAAAACGCTAAAATCCGCTGTTATCTAACAGCGCACAAAGGGAGGCTTATCCGTTCGATATGCCCAATAACCCTGCCCGTCATTTGCCGGCAGTTGCAGATGATGAAAATATAATGTATATTTGCCTTTCTTTTTATTCTATGAAAGTTTATACCAAAACAGGCGATAAAGGAGACACATCGCTCATCGGGGGCAAACGGGTAGCTAAAAATCATCCGCGTTTGGAAGCATACGGAACGGTGGACGAACTGATGTCCCATACCGCTTTGCTGATAGATGTAATTGCATCCGAAAGCGACAGGAGTTTTCTTTGGTGGACGCAGGAGCGCCTGATGACGCTGTCGTCCATGCTGGCAGCCGATGAGAGCGCAGATAAAAAAATCCCGGTTCTAACGCCGGACGATGTGATTCGGATAGAACAAAAAATTGACGAAATAGCGCGCGATCTGAAGCCTTTGTGCAGTTTTGTCCTTCCGGGCGGGCATCCTTCGGTTTCGCAATGCCATGTAGCCCGCACGGTCTGCCGGCGCGCGGAACGGGTCATTGTCTCACTGGAACGGGAATACGAAGTGCCTTCCGTAGTGAACCGGTTTATCAACAGGCTGTCCGATTATTTTTTTATGTTGTCGCGAAAACTGGCAGAAGATCTCCATATCATACAAAAAAAATGGACACCTGTTGTTGGTATCTGATTTTTTTATTACTTTCGCCCACTGAACGTAATTATATATTGTATTGAAAACTAAACACATCATATTATGTATTGGACTTTAGAGTTAGCATCAAGGCTGGAAGACGCCCCATGGCCGGCCACCAAAGACGAGTTGGTGGACTTTGCGGTAAGGTCGGGAGCGCCGTTGGAAGTCATTGAAAATTTGCAGGAAATAGAAGACGAGGGTGAGATATATGAGAACATAGAAGATATATGGCCCGACTACCCCAGTAAAGACGACTTCTTTTTCAACGAAGACGAATACTGACCCGTTGGAGGGCTACGTCTATCTGTTTCCAGAAAAAAGGGCGCCATAAGGCGCCGGCTTTTTTCTATTTACCTTACGGGTGCATTTCACGATAATGCGGAGTTGCCATGCCTCCGGCATTATTCATTATTCATTATTCACTATCATAGTATCCGCTGAAAGGCAGGTTGTGCAGGAGCATTCTGGTGTCGTCGGAGAATTGGTGCAGTTGCCGGGCGCTTTCGGCGTCGAGTTTGTATTTTTCAGGGTGCCGCAGGCAGTCATTGACAGGTATGATGCGGAATACCGATACCTTGCCGTCGTGAAACCGGTGTACCCAGAAGGGTTCATAGGCGCATGAGGCGATATGCACGACGCTGTCAGTCTTGACAAGCGTAACGTCGAGCGCGATTCCGCCGTTGCGGTAACGGTCGCGCTGATTCGATACGAAATTGCCCAACGAATAGATCACCGGTATCGAATCGCCGTTGGCCGTTGCGATGAGGGAAAAAGGCTGTACTACATGTGGATGCGATCCGGCCACCAGCCGGCAACCATTGCGGGCGAGGAAACGGGCTAACTTCCGTTGGGTGTCGTTTTCCGCGTTTTGGTATTCTTCGCCCCAGTGGATGCAGACGATGATGAAGTCGGGGTGCAGCGTTCCGGTACGGGCAAGGTCGGCCGCCATCCCTGCGGTGTCGATACGGTTGACAATGTTGGGGCTTTCGGTCTTGATACCGTTGGTGCCGTAGGTGTAGTTCAGCAGGGCGATGTTGAAGCCGGCGGCTGTCAATATCAGGGGGTGCGTTTTTTCCCGTGCGGCGGAGTCCCTGAACGCGCCTGTGTGGTATATTCCGAGGCTGTCCAGCGTTTCAACCGTCCGTTCCAGTCCTTTTTTTCCGCGGTCGAGCATGTGGTTGTTGGCGGTCAGCAGAACATCGAAACCGGCGTCCTGCAAGGCAACGGCAAAGGACGAATGGCTGGAAAACCTGGGATATCCCGTGTAGGGCGCTCCTGCCAGGGTGACTTCCAGATTGGCGACGGCAAGGCCGGCCGAGGAAATGTAGTCTTTCACATGCTGGAAAACCGGAAGGTAACGGTAAGATGAATCGCCGCCGTCGCGCCAAGCTCCGGCGATTTGCATCCCATGCCCCATCATGTCGCCCACAAGGACAATCCGGAGACTGTCCGGCCTGTCCGTGCGGGAAGATTCCCGTCCGGCGAGCATTTGCGGTAACAGCATGAGAAAGGTCGTTGCCGCCGGTATCCATATCTTTTTCATCGTGTGCATGTTTCCGGATGCGGATAAAGGATTTCGCGAAGACATTTTTCCAGACTTGCCTGCCAGTGGGGAATACGGATGCCATAGGCCGTTTTCACGGCGGCCTTGTTAAGCACGCTGTAATAGGGGCGAATGGCGGTGGTAGGCCGGTCTTTGGATTCCACCGGCTGTACGTGGCATGGCAGGCCGGCCAACCGCATGATTTGACAGGCGAAATCGTACCAGCTGCACACGCCTTCGCCGGAAAAGTGAAAGACGCCCGGTGTAAAATGGCCGTCCTGCATGCTTTCAACTATCGTCATGATGCATTGCGCCAGATCGGCGGCACAGGTGGGGGTACCGATCTGGTCGGACACCACCTCCAGGCTGTCGCGTTCCCTGCCCAACCGCAGCATGGTTTTCACGAAATTGTTGCCGAAAGCCGAATACAGCCACGACGTTCTGATGACCACGGACTGGGGAACCGTCAGTGCCTCTCTTTCGCCTGCAAGCTTGGTTCGTCCGTAGGCAGACAGCGGCGCCGCGGGATGGTCTTCCCTGTAGGGCATACAGGCGCGACCGTCGAAGACATAGTCGGTGGAGATGTGTATCAGCCGAGCATGACGCCTTGTACAGGCTTCCGCCAGATGTCTCACGGCGACGGCATTGATGAGCATTGCCGCGGCTTCGTCGGTCTCAGCCCTGTCCACCGCCGTGTATGCCGCACAATTGACTGCCGCCTGTATCCGGTGGCGATCGAAATAGGCTTCAACGGCGCCGGGTTGCGTAATATCCAGTTCTTCCACATCCGTAAAGAAAAAACGTTGCCGCTCATATCCGGCGGCAAGCCTTCGCAATTCATTGCCAAGTTGTCCGTTGGCGCCTGTTATCAGTAGGTTCACGGCGTAAAAATAAAGTAGTCGGTATCTTCTTCAAAGGGAGGCAACAGCAGGTCTTTTTCGGAAACAACGGCTTGTGTGTCGTCGATGTTCCAGCGGATGCCCAGTTGCGGATCGTTGTAACGAATGCCTCTTTCGGACGAAGGATGGTAAAAATCGTCGCATTTGTATAAAACGACGGCCTGCGCGCTCAATACCGAAAAACCATGTGCAAATCCCTGCGGAATGTAGAGTTGCCGCCTGTTCTCGGCCGAGAGTTCCATGCCGAACCATTTTCCGAAAGAAGGCGCTCCCCTGCGCAGGTCAACCGCCACGTCAAAAACGGTTCCCTCCAGCACCCGTATCAGTTTGGCCTGGGCGTGGGGCGGCGCCTGAAAATGCAGCCCGCGAACAACGCCATGGCGCGAAAACGACTGGTTGTCCTGTACAAAAACTGTCCGGATACCAGCCCTTTCCAGCGTCCGCCGGTTGTAACTTTCGAAAAAACAGCCGCGGGCGTCTTCCGACACCTCAGGTTCGATGATCACAAGACCTTGAAATTCCGTTTGTGTAATATTCATTTCGCATTTATTATGCGACAAAGAAAGCAAAAAAAATCCTAATCCGGCTACAAAAAATCATTTTTTTTCATTTTGAGAAAAAAATGAGAAAATTTGATAAATATTTCAAAACTGTGTATCTTCGCCGGCAGAAATCAA
>JAISWE010000227.1 GCA_031271175.1 Bacteroidales bacterium
CCATCCTGTGAGCAATTCGCAGTCGTCAAGCACAGGTCCCTCAATACGCTGTTTCTGCCCGAAAATCTGGCGTATCTGGTTCCTTACCGATAAACCGCCGGAAGTCGGTGTTACCGTCCAGTATAAAGGCATTTCCCTGACATGGAATGGAGCAAGCGCTGCTTCGATGTCAGCCCGGGTCACTTCATATTCATTGACATCGCCGACGTCGATGCTGACCGTTTCCAAAGGAGCAAAGATTGTGTTAGGCGCTATTTTCAATGTATAACCGCTTACTCCCTCCACTTTTGTCCATGAGAAAAGTATCGGGAACTCGCTTTCGGCAACAGAAATCACCGTCAGCGGTTCGGGCGATTTCAGGAAAACGGCGGGGATGGCGGCGTCGGAAATGGTCAGGACATACTGTGTATTCCATTCAACCGTGTCCAGCAATACCACTCCTTCGTGTATCGGAAGGATGCGGAATTTCATATCGACGAAGACCTGGCGCCCCTGCTGCACGTCTTCGACAAAGAAACCGGGCAAATCCCCCTCGCCTTCGCCGGAGTGTACCTGGTTATTCCTGTCGGTATATTCGTAACGATAGTCGAACATCGTATAATACGTGGAAGAAAGGCGTTGCTGCCATTCGAGCAGGGCGGAGGAGGTGGATTCCGTAACACGCGGCGGCGTAAGCGCCAGTATTTTCAAATCCTCTTCCGTATAAGGCGTCACGGCGACTTCCAAAGGCGTGGAACGGTTGCCGTATTCGTCTTCCGTGAAGATGTTGAACCGGTGAAGCCGCGATTCTTTCAGTCCCGTAATATTTACCCACGAACAAACGCTGTCGACGACGAGCGAATCCTTGCCTTCGTTCCAGAATACCACGGTTTTTTTGGCTTTTCCCAGTTTCATTTCCTTTGCCGGAACACGTCCTGCTTTGTTCAAATCAATCTCCACACGTTCGAAACCGATGGCGGTGAAAATGGTGTCGAATTTCGCGGGATATACTTCTTCCTTCAGGGAATACTTTTTAATATCGTCGTAAATATCATCGTTGCAGGCATTGTACAAAAACAGCGCCGACAAGATAAAAAGAGCCAGCAGGAGGAAATGTCGCTTCTCTGCATTATTTATTTGTTTGTCAATCCTGTTCATAATTTTTAAATTTTTAATTTGCTTTTTTTCCATACAGTGTTATTTCGGATATTGTTGAGCAAGAGGATTTGTAATTATCATTAAAACCGTACAGGGCTTCGTAGCGGAACCATCTTGTGGGTTTGGTGAACTTCGGGGCGCCGGGATACATGTAGGCCATGTCTCCCGCCTGTCCGAGCAGCCAGAACTGTCGGCTGGCGAGGTCCTCCTTGAAAGTGATCTTGTGTGTGCAAATGGAATCCCACTGCTGCAGATCCTCGTCCCAGGTGTACATCCGGTAAATACCGACATTATCGCCTGCGTAATAAGTTCCGCGGTTCTTTGCATTGTCATTGTTAATGTTTCCGCTTCCGGCTCCGCCTCCGTGTCTCTGGTGTGTAACAATACGGCTCAGTTCATAATAATCGCCCAGGTCTATCATGATGTTCCAGGGGGTATTTCCGTCCTTGGGATTACCGGTCCTGCCAATCCAGTGGGTATGGGCAAAATTGTTGTTGTACCAGTTGTCGGGAATGTCGTCGATAATCATGTAAGCCCTTCCTTCGGCCGCATCAAGGAATGCTTCGGGCACGCCCCCTATGGAATCGTTCGTATTGGGCATTTTCCATTTTTCCTTGGGTATTTTGCTGTCCTCCAGCATGCTGAAAGCGCCTAAATCTTTGGTGACAGTATTGCCGTAAAAGTCTTCAACCCTGACTTTTATACTCACGGAGTCCTGTGGCGCAAGGTTTAAGTTGCGGACTAAGTGTTGCTCCGTGTCGAGGTTGGAGGTATAGATGACATGTCCTTCCTTTTGCACTCCCTTGTCGGAATAAGTGTAATCCACAAATACGTTCATGTCCTGTTTAAGTTCATTTTCCCAGTTGACAAAGAAAGAGGAAAAGCCGGGAATGACATACAGGTTTTCGGCAAGCATCGAAACGGCGGATTTCAGCGGGGTAACTTTCACATCCACTGCTTCCGATTTGTTGCCGGCGCGGTCAACGGCAAACAGTTTGATGTTTTGCGGATTCCTGTTGCTGAATCCGAGCACATTGATGGAATCGGTGTAAAAAGACACGGAAAACCATACTTCTTTGCCTTCGGGATTGATGTAGGTGGCGTCGATACTGAGCAGGTCCTCGTCCTCCGGCGCTTCGAACCACAAGGTAGCGCCGCCGTAGAGCGGAAGGTAATTGAGGAATTTCGGCGGAGCAGGCGGTACGGAATCGTCATAGCCGATCTCGAAACGTTTGCTCTCATCACAGGCATACAATAACACGCAGGTTATTGCAGCGAAAATTGACAGATAAATATTCTTTGATTTCATATTAATTAATAATTAACAATTCATGATTAACGTCTCCATCCCGGATTTTGAATCAGTTTTGCATTGACATTTATATTACCGATGGTAAGCGGGAAAAGATAGTCCTTCGATGTAAAACGGCGGACGGTTTTCAGTTCGATTTTGAAGAAATCCGTAGCGCCGAAAGCATTGCCTTTCCAGCCCATGATGGGAGAGTTAAATTCGGCGACAGCCCTTTTGTAACGGTACATGTCGGAAAAACGGCTTCCTTCGAAAGCAAATTCAATGCTGCGTTCATACAGGATGATGTCGCGCATCCTGTTTTTGTCCAAATGGGCATTCAGCGATAATTCGCCGACCCATTCAGGGTTGGACCATGCCTTTTCCACATCGGGAATTCCCGCACGGCGCCGTATTTTGTTTACTTCATCCCAGACCGCCTGCCCCGGACCCTGTATTTCGTTCAGGATTTCGGCTTTCATCAGGTAAAGGTCCGCCATGCGGATGATCGGGTAAACGATCTTTATCTGCCGTGAGGAAAGGCCGGATTTTGATTCGGGATGGATGAATTTTTTCACGCCGATGCCCGCCCAAAACCAGAAATCGCTCGTGCGCGACTGATACCAGCCTCCCGGCGTTCCGCCAAACATCATGGTATTAAGCCTGTCCGCATGTTGCCGCCAGTAACCGCCGGTGATACCAAGGTTGGCATAGAAACGCGGTTCACGGTTGAGGTACATGTTGACGGTCTGGACGCCGGGTTGCATGATGCCCCTCAAAGGCGCATATCCTTCGTAATCGGGACCGCCTGTCGCCCATTCGGCGGTGTCGGGCGTAAGGACAATATCAAACATGACGCTACGGTCGAAAGTCTTGTCTTCGGTGATCGGCAAGCCGTTTTTCGTGTAATATCTTGCCATTACCTGATAGGACGCGCCAAGCCAGTTTTCGGCAAATGCGTAAGAACTTTCACTTTCGATAACCGACCCTCCTTCCAGTTGGAGTATTCCGCTTTTAGATTGTATTGTACTGTTTTCGTCTCCGAGAGGAGTGGTGCGTCCCCAGATTAATTCTTTGTTCCACGGATCGACAATCAACATGCGCAAATCGTAGTAGGTTTTCAAGAGTGGATTGGCTTCGTAATCATCCATGTCGAACGGAAAGGGAATGTCTTCAAAATGATAGAGTCCCTTGCCCTGTCTTTCACAAAGTGTAATCGCTTCATTGACAGCGTCCAGGGCATCTTTCCATTTTTCGGGTTTTTCCTCCATCGGGAAGAAAGGCTGGTCGTCGTAATCAAGAAAATCCTCGTACATCTGCCTGTTGCCATTGTAGAAGGGACTTGCGCGGTACAGCATCACACGCGCCTTGATGGCCAGGGCCGCCATTTTGTCCACCTGTCCCAGATCGTTTTCATCAACCCGGTCTTTCAGGTCGGGAATGGCTTCATCCATTATCCGGATAATATAATCAAAGCAATCTTCCAGTTTGGAGCGTTGCAGGTACATCTCTTCGGGTTTGGCGTCCAGTGGTATGTTCTTGTCAACGATGATAAAAGGCCCGTACTGTTGAAGCAGGTCGAAATAAAGGTTGGCCTTGAGGAATTTCACCTGTGCCGTCCATTCGGCTTTTTCCTTCTCCGTCATGTCGGGAACCGAACCGATATGCTCCAGGAATGTATGGGCCACCTGGATTCCCTGGTAATCGTGCCCCCACCTGTCCACCGGCGGACTTTGCTCATTCAACAGTCCTTTCATCACCATAATGGGGCCTATGCCCGCCGAATTTTTAGCCCATCCCAATCCTTCGAGCCATTCGTCGCCATACATATAGGGCGACGCAAAGTAAGCGTAGTTACCCACCAGATACCAGTACATTCTTGCCAACGGCTGGTAGGCTTTCTGTTTGTTTGAAAAGAAATCTTCCAGCACCATCGTATTGTCCGGCACTATGTCTAAGTAATCGCTGCATGAAAATAATCCCCCGGTTCCCAGAATAAAAGAGATGAACCACAGGAATATTTTCTTTGCCTTTTTTCCGTAATTTTTTGTATGATAAATGTTGTTTTCCATATTTTTAAAATATTTGACAAATTAATAATTTTTCATTGATGATTCTCCCTCAGAATGTTATTTGCACTCCTGCATTAAACCTGCGGTTAATGGGGTAACCCAGACCGTTGCCTCTCATTTCGGGATCCCACAGTTTGAAAGCGCTGATCAGGAATAAATTTTCCCCGTTCAGGTAGATACGGCTTCCTGCAAAGTTGAATTTTTTGAAAAAAACAGGCAGGGTATAACCTAACTCAACCGTTTTCAGCCGCATAAACGCCCCGTCGCGCAGCCACCACGACGATGCCTGTATGTTATTGCCGATCTGGTAATCGGCAAGCCGGGGCCAGAAAGCATGTACGTCGGGATGCGTTTCGTTCCACGAGTCGCGGGCGATGATTGCCGGAGCGTTGCGACGGTTCACAAACGGCGCGATACCTGCCGGATTGATGAAAAATGACACCCTTGCATTTCCCTGGAAAAAGAATGATAAATCAAGATTTTTATATCCGGTAGATAAACCGAACCCGTACTGTATCTCCGGTACTTCCGGATAACCCATCGGGATGCGGTCATTATCGTTGATCACGCCGTCGCCATTGATGTCGGCGTATTTGATATCGCCCCGCATATAAGTGCCGTAAGCCAGTTGCGACGGGGAATTGTCTATTTCATCCTGATCGATGAAAAGCCGTTCGGCAACCAGCCCCCACTGTTTGTTAATCGGGTAACCGAGGCGGGAAAGATGTTTATTGTCCTGGTAATTCGGTTCGTCCCTCGCCTCCACTTTATTGGTCGCGTAAGTGAAGTTTGCGCGTCCGGTCATCCAGAAATCGGAAGAAAAGAACTGCTTGTAGTCAAGCGAAGCGTCAATGCCTTTCGAGCTGACTCTTCCCACGTTACCCGCCACGCCTGCTTCCAAACCCATAATGCTTGGGAGGCTTTCGCGGCCCCAGTAAATCTTGTCCCGGATATCGTGAAAGAGGTCAACCTGGAATTTCAGCGCTTCGTCCTTGAACAGGCCGAGTTCAAGCCCAAGATTGTACTTTGTCGATTCTTCCCAGCTGATGTCCGGGTTACCGTAGCGGGCGACAGTGTATCCCGTATAAGAATTGGAGAAAGTTTTCCCCCAGACATAACCGCCTCCTCCATCGCGTATATCGGATAAATAGAAAAAACGTCCCGCCCTGTCGGAGATGGCGTCATTTCCTACTTTTCCATAAGTGAGTTTTATCTTTAAAAGGCTGATTAATAGGGATTTACCCCCCCCCCCCAGAATTTTTCGTTGGAGACTATCCAGGCTGCTCCATAAGAGGGAAAGAAGCCGAACTGTTTTTTTCCGGTAAATTTTTCCGAACCGTTGTAACCGTATGCAAATTCAAAGAAGTAACGGTTGTCATAATCATAAGTCAAACGTCCGGAATTGCCGAGGTTCCGCTCGGGCAAGGTTTCATAAATGCTTCCGCTTCTCCCGTTCGACAGGATATATTCTTCGGCTATGCCTACGGTCATAAGCCCGATATTGTGGGGGCCGTACTGTCCGTTCCAGTTGAGGCGTCCTTCAAAATATGTATGGGTATTCCCGTCGCGATAACCTGCCACATCGCCCAGGTAACCGGTATCATAAGGATTCAGGCGGTAGAGCGTGTAAGTATCCGAAGGCGAGTCGTACTGTTCGAGCGCAAAATACAAGGGCTGCGAAGCGCGTCTTCCGCTATGGTACGCCCATGTACTGATAGAGGCTTTCGCCTGTGCTTTCAAACCTTTCAGCAGCGGGTCCAGGTCCTGCATCAAAGTAGCCTGGGCGGTAATGGTGTTTTCGTTTCGTTCTTCATATCCCCTGACCATTTCCGCATAGGCATTCGTCTTCATGGGTTCTGCGTTTCCGAAAAGCGTGAAACGGATATCCTTGTATTTTTCATCGGGAACCCATGTCGCCGGGAAATCCACGGGATTGGAGTCCATCACCATGTTAAATATATCGCCTGCAGACCAGAAAGGACCGTTGTAGCGTTCGAACCGTCCCTGGATGCGGGTGTCAAGCGTAGTGGTGGAACTGAATTTGAAAATCACATTACTTCGCACGTTGAAACGGTTGATGTCGATGTTGTTGTTGTAATTGTTCAGGTTGTCCACTTTCAATATTCCTGTTTCATGGTCGTATCCGCCTGCCACATAGTATGTCGCAACTTTCCCCCCGCCCTGCAGGTTGATATTGGCTTTGGTATTGGTCGTTTGCCGCTTGAATAACATATCGTACCAGTTGATGTTGGGATATATCATCGGGTTTTCCCCCCGTATGGTCGCCTGTATTTTTTCCTCGCTATACCAGGCTCCGATCGGTTTTTCACCCAGGGTATGGACGCGGTCGCGGTCGCGTGAAATGCGCGCCTGGTTGTAGAGCCGCATGTATTCCACGCCATCAAGCAGTTCAAGCATCCTTGTGGGCGTGGCTACATGAACATCCAACCGGGCCGATACTTTGACGGGGCCTTCGGCGCCTTTCTTGGTATTCACGGCAATGATACCGTTGGCTCCCCGCGCACCGTACAATACCGTCGCCGAGGCGTCTTTCAGGATTGAAAAACTCTCGATGTCGTCGGGTTGCAAACGCGCCAGGTCGCTGGAGGTGGCCTCAAACCCATCAATCAGGATCAGCGGGTCGGCTTTGTAGCCGAATGTGGTTACGCCCCGCACAAAAAATTGGGCATTGTCATTACCCGGTTCGCCGGAATTTTGATACGAGATGACGCCGGGTATCTTTCCCGCAAAGGCAGCTGTAAGATTACTGCTCGCTATCTTCAAATCCTTGACGTTGACCGCTTCGATGGAGGCTACCGCACTTGCTTTTTTCTGCGTTCCGAAAGCAACGACCACGACTTCTTCTATCTCAGTCGTCGCTTCCTTCATCGTAACCGATAGAATCCTTTGCTTTCCGACTGTTACTTCCCTGGGTTCATACCCGATGAAAGAGAAACGCAATACACAAGTATCGCTCGGAACCGTGAGTGCAAATTCCCCGTTGGTATTAGTCGTCGTACCGTTAGTCGTTCCGCGTACGACTACCAATGCCCCGGGAATTTCCTTGTTAAAATCATCCAATACCTTTCCGGTAATACGGATGCCCTGCGCATACATCATTCCCGTACCCGAAAAGATAAGGAACAACACAAACAAAATTGTTTTTAATCTTGAAGAAAATAACGATTTCAGATATTTCCTTCGACGTTTTACATAGATATTCATA
>JAISWE010000024.1 GCA_031271175.1 Bacteroidales bacterium
TCAGAACTCCTGACCCGCAGAATATTTTATTGCTGACACATAATTATTTATGAAAAATATAGCGCAAAACATTATTGTCGCAAAAATAATGTCGAGAGTACAGTAATGTTGAATTTTACCGCTACAAATCAAGTTATTACGTTATTTTATGTCCAAAAATTGCGACAGTGCAATCTGCGCCGGGTCAGGAGTTCTGAAATTCAAATTAAATGAAAACCCCCGAAAAATTTCCTATCGCTGTTTTCTTACAAGCTCTAAAGAGCTGCCGAGGGCTTCCGCAATCCGGTCGATGGTGTCCACGCCGGCGGAGATATGCCCCTTTTCGATTCTACTTATCGCGGATTGGTTCATGCCCACCCGCTTCGCGAGGGTATAGGTACTTACCCCCTGTTCTTTGCGAATTTCGGCGAGGGCTGCCCCTATGCGTTCTGATGCGCTCATACTGTTTTTTGAATTTAAGGAGAGACTAAATAATGAACAGATAACGTTGGCCTGCCTGTCGGGTTTTATTCGAATTTTTGGGGGATGTGGATGATGGAAATGTCGCCGATACGGACATTCCGGTTCCATGTAGTATCTGTTTGTCGTTGGGAGCTTTTCAGCCAGCAGCCTTTGAGGTGGGTAAATTCGTTGCCCGGCAGCAGTTGGCGTTCGATGCTGTATTCGACGGGCAGGCTGTTTCTGGAGAGGGGCTGTATCCAGCAGGTGTCGTACCTTCCTGCGGCTGTGGTGTCGGTGCGCCACCAGTAGAGGGCAATGCGCGGGTTTACGGATTCGTCGTGCGGGTAGAGTTGTATTTTTGCTTTTATCAGGTATTTGCCGGAGCCTTTCAGCAGGACGCTGACAGGCAGTGAGTCTTGTTCCCTGCCGGCGACAGTGTGTGCCGGAGCGTTTTTCCATAATTCTTCCGGCGGGTCGAGTTCATCGGATACCTGTTTTTCCATTTCGCTGAAGCGGGCGATGATTTCGTCGTGTATGTCCTGGAACCGGCGCGGATTGGCGCAATACCACGACAGGGTGCTGTCGAACTGTTCCCACTGGTAGCCGTGGCGTTCCACGATGTACCGGTTGTAAGCTACGGTGTCGTTCCGGCAGGCATCGATGATTCCTTCCGAAGAAAACCATGCTTTGGAGAGGTATATTTCCGCAAGGATGTCCGTGAAGCGATTTTCGGGAATCCTGTTGCTGCACGCGGGGAAGATCAGGCAGAGCAGAAGGACGGCGGCGGTGCGGGCAAAGGCGTTCAAGGGGTGGGACTATATGAAAGTGTCGCTGATGGACTGATGGAGGTAAACTTTGTTGATGACGTCTGCAAGGATGTCGGCAACGGAGAGTACTTTGATTTTAGGATGGGGTACGATGAGCGGGATGGTGTCGGTGACGAACATTTCGGTGATGGCCGACTTCCGGATTCGCTCGTAGGCGGGTCCCGACAGTACGGGGTGCGTGCATACGACCCGCACGGAGACGGCTCCCATTTCCTTCATCAGGTTGGCGGCTGTGGTGACGGTTCCGGCAGTGTCCACCATGTCGTCTATGATCACGACCTCCTTGCCTGCCACTTCGCCGATGACCCTCATCTCGCTTATTTCGCCGGCTTTTTTGCGCAGTTTGTAGCAGATGGCCATTTCGACGTTGAGGAAACGGGAATAGGCGCCGGCGCGTTTGGTGCCTCCCACGTCGGGCGCGGCGATGATCATATTCTTCAGTTTCAGCTTTTGCAGGAAAGGTACGAAGATAGGCGATGCGTGAAGGTGATCTACCGGCACGTCGAAGAATCCCTGGATGGGATCGGCGTGGAGATCCATTGTGATTACACGGTCGATGCCGGCGGCGTACAGCAGGTTGGCTACGAGCTTGGCGCCCAGCGCGCACCGCGGACGGTCTTTTCTGTCCTGCCGCGCATAACCGAAATAGGGAATCACGGCTACTACCCTGCTGGCCGACGCTCTTTTGGCGGCATCCACCATCAGGAGCAGTTCGAAAAGATGTTCGGCGGGAGGGAAGGTGGACTGGATGATGAAGACGGTTGCGCCTCTTACCGATTCGTCGTAGGCAGGCTGAAATTCGCCGTCGCTGAACCGCAGGACGGAGCATTTCCCCAGTCCGCCGCCGTGGCTTTCGGCAATCTTTTCGGCAAGTTCGCGCGAGGCGGAACCTGTGAAGATCTTGATAGGGGATTCGCTATTAATGATTTTCTTCATTTTTACGGAGATAATATGCGTGCAAAAATTATAGTGAAGGTATGACGGGCATTGTTTTTGTTGCTGACGGTTTAATTTCCGAAATCGTCGAAAGCGAGCATTTCCTTCGGTACGCCGAGCTGGTCGAGCATTTTGACGACGGCTGCCGACATGGGGCCTGGGCCGCACATGTAGTATTCGATGTCTTCGGGCGCTTCGTGCCGGCTCAGGTAGTTATCGTAAATCACCTGATGGATGAACCCTACGTAGCCTGTCCAGTTGTCTTCCGGACGCGGCTCGCTCAGCGCGATGTTGAAGGTGAAATTCGGGAATTGCTTTTCAATGGCGCGAAAGTCTTCCTCGTAGAAAATCTCGTTTTTCGAGCGGGCGCCATACCAATAGGACACTTTGCGGTCGGTGGTTTTCAGGGTATGAAAGAGGTGGAAGAGGTGCGAACGCAACGGCGCCATGCCTGCTCCGCCGCCGATGTAGAGCATTTCGCGCCCGGTATCCTTGATGAAAAATTCGCCGTAGGGGCCGGAAACCGTCACCTTGTCGCCCGGTTTGCGCGAAAAGATATACGACGAGCATACCCCGCAGGGAACGTTTGCCCACGTGCCTTTTGTCCTGTCCCACGGCGGGGTGGCGATGCGGATGTTCAGCATCACGATATTGCCTTCCGCCGGGTGGTTGGCCATGGAGTAGGCGCGATAGGTCTCTTCGGTGTTGGTCATTTTCAGCTCCCACAGTTTGAACTTGTCCCATTCCGCGCGAAAACGTTCGTCCACGTCTATATCCTTAAATTCCATGCTGTATTTCGGCACGTCAATCTGGATGTAACCGCCGGAATGGAAATCTAATTTTTCGCCTGCGGGCAGTTGTACCACAAATTCCTTGATGAACGAAGCCACGTTGCGGTTGGATACCACTTCGCACTCCCATTTCTTGATACCCAGTATTTCTTCGGGTATCCGTATTTTCAGATCGTTGCGCACTTTGATCTGACAGCCCAGCCGCCAGTCCTGCTGTATCTGCCGGCGAGTGAAGAAGCCCGTTTCGGTGGGCAGGATCGTACCGCCTCCTTCTACTACCTGACATTTGCACATGCCGCACGAACCGCCTCCACCACACGCCGACGGCAGAAATATTTTTCGCGTGGACAGCGTGGACAGCAGCGACGATCCCGGAGCGACGTCGATGTGTTCCGTGCCGTTGATGTCGATACCGACATTGCCCTGAGGCACTAACTTCTTCTTGGCATACAACAGGACGGTAACCAGCAGCAGAATGATCGACAGGAATACTACCATGCTGATGCCGATGGTAGCGAATGGTGACGTTAACAAAATCATAATTCTATTGTTTTAACTAATATTTAAAAGAAAGGTAAAAATAATGTTTTTCAATTTTCAATTTTTCGTTTTCCATTTTCAACTTTCAACTTTCAATTCTTACAGTTGTATCCCCATGAAACTCATGAACGAGATAGCCATCAGTCCGGTGATGATGAAGGCGATCCCCAGTCCCTGCAAGGGTTTGGGGATGTTGGAGTAGGAGATTTTTTCGCGGATAGCGGCAATGCCGATGATGGCCAGCCACCAGCCGATGCCCGATCCCAGCGCGAATGAGGTGGCTTCGACGATGTTGGCGTAGCCGCGTTCCTGCATGAACAGCGATGCTCCCATGATGGC
>JAISWE010000065.1 GCA_031271175.1 Bacteroidales bacterium
CTACGTAACCGTGCTGAAAGCGGCAGGCAAAACCAATGCGGCGCCGCGCCACATCAAGTTCCCCATCCCGCAAAGGGAATTAGACCTCAACGACAACCTGAAACAAAACGAACAATGGAAAGAGTAGTGAATAATGAATAATGAATAATGAATAATGAATAATGAATAATGAAAATGAATCATGTTCCATTGCCTGTTAGGACATTCATCTCAATAGAAAAACCGGCGACTTTTGGCCGCCGTACCCCGTCGGGGAGGCAAGCTGAACCGGAACGTCCCGCCATGGCCGCTTCCCCATTCCCCATTCTCTATTCCCCATTCTTAATTCTTATCTCTTATCTCTTATCTCTTAATTCTTATCTCTTAATTTTTAATTCGTAATTCGTAATTCGTAATTCTTAATTTTTAATTCGTAATTCTTAATTCTTAATTGTCATGAAAAGATCATTTTCAGTTTTCAATTCTCAATTTTCCCTTGCGGCGTTGCTGGGCTGCGGTTTGCAGGCTGTCGGCGCGCAACCGGTAAAAGACGAGCGTCCCAACATCATCCTCATCATGGTGGACGACCTCGGCTTCTCGGATCTCGGCGCTTATGGCGCCGGCGATATACAAACGCCCAACATCGACCGGTTGGCGCAGGAAGGCGTTCGTTTCCGACAGTTCTACAACAACGCCATCAGCGCGCCCACACGGGCGTCGCTCATCACCGGACAGTACCAGCACCGCGCGGGCGTAGGGTTCTTCAACGTCAACCTCGGACTGCCTGCCTATCAGGGCTTCCTCAACCGCGAATCGCTCACCTTCGCCGAAGTGCTGAAAGGGGCGGGTTACAGCACGCTGATGTCCGGCAAGTGGCACGTTGGCGACGACAAAGACCAGTGGCCTAATCAGCGGGGATTCGACCGTTTCTTCGGCTTCATCGGCGGCGCAAGTAGCTATTACCAGGATCCGACAGGCAAAGACCCGCTCGTGCTGTTCAAAAACAACGAACCGGTACATCCCGCGCCGGACAAGTACCTCACGGAAGCCATCGCCGACCATGCGCTGGAGTTCCTCGACGAACAGAACGGGGAGAACAAGCCCTTCTTCCTCTATCTGGCTTTCAACGCGCCCCACTGGCCGCTGCAAGCCCCCGAAGAGGATGTTGCACGCTACCGCGACGTCTATGCCGCCGGATGGGATTCGCTCCGCAACGTCCGCTACCGCAACAGCATCGAAAAAGGCGTCACCCTGCCCGGACAGCAGATGGCCGCAAGGGATGCCTCCGTTCCGCTGTGGAACCGCCTGACGTATGACGAACAGCAGTTCTGGCAACGCCGGCAGGAGGTATATGCCGCCATGATCGACCGCACGGACAGGGAGATAGGCCGCGTGCTGAACAAACTGAAGGAACTGGGGAAAGACGACAACACGCTCGTCGTTTTCATCTCCGACAACGGAGCGCAGGGCGGCGAAGGACTGTACGCCTATACCCGCCGCACGTCGGGTACCGTCGGATCGGCAGGCTCGTATGAATTGCAGAACAGCAACTGGTCGCAAACGGGCAACTCGCCGCTGCGCAACTACAAGGGAAGACCCTACGAAGGCGGCATCAGCAGCCCGTTCATCGCATGGTTTCCAAAGAAAGTGAAAGCGGGCGGAATAGTGGACGGCACAGGACACATCATTGACCTGGCGCCCACGTTTTATGAACTCGCCGGCGCACAATATCCCGCATCTTTCAACGGCGCTACCGTGCATCCCCTGCCGGGGAAAAGCCTCGTCCCCGTACTGACGGGCGCAACGAACAAAGTGGAACGCGGCGAACCGCTGTTCTGGGAACGTGCCGGCAACAAAGCCGTCCGTTCCGGAAAATGGAAACTCGTGTCCCTCTATCCGGAAAACCGTTACGAACTGTACGACATCGAAGCCGACAGGGCTGAAAACCGCGACCTGGCGGCGCAGCATCCCGACATCGTGGAACGCCTCAAAAACGAATACGCCCAGTGGGCGGCGAAGAACGACGTGACGGACTATTCCATCCTGGCCGGCAGCGACCCCTTTGCACAGCCGTCGTCCCGCAACGCCAAACGGTCAAGATAATTTTCAACCACATAAAAATCACATGCCATGAAGACATCAAATCATCATCTCCTGCTCGGCACGCTGGCAGCAGCAGCAACCGTATCGTGCGGCACAACGGAAAAGACGCCCGACACCCGTCAGCCGAACATCATCCTCATCCTTGCCGACGATCTGGGATATTCCGACCTGGGCGCCTACGGTTCGGAAATACACACGCCCCACTTAGACCGTCTGGCCTTGGAGGGACTGCGTTTGCGCGAGTTTTACAACAATTCCATCAGCGCCCCCACGCGGGCGTCGCTCATCACCGGACAGTACCAGCACAAAGCGGGCGTCGGCTACTTTGCCAACGACCTCGGTTTACCCGCCTATCAGGGCTACATCAACCGGCAGTCGCTAACGCTGGCGGAAGTGCTGCAAACGGCAGGCTACAGCACGCTCATGTCCGGCAAATGGCACGTAAACAACAGGGACGAGAGCTACCCGTGGCAACGGGGCTTTGATCGCAGTTTCCATGCCGACAACGGCAGCTACTTCGATCAGGGCGACTACAACGGCGGCGACAAACGTCCGTACCGCCTCGACGGGAAAGACTACCCGCTCGAAGCCGGCTCCTACTACGTGACGGACGTCATCACCGACAAGGCGATACAGTTCATTGAAGAAGAAAAGGGCAAAGACCGTCCGTTCTTCCTCTACCTGGCATATACAGCCCCCCACTGGCCGCTGCACGCCAAAGAAGACGACATCGCCAAATACAGGGGACAGTATGACGCCGGATGGGATCAGCTCCGCGCACAGCGGCTGGAAAAGCAGAAGAAGTTGGGCATCACGCCGCCGCAGTTCACGCCTTCCGCTAAAAACGAGGACATACCGGACTGGGAAAGGCTCGCCTACGACCAAAAACGGGAATGGAGCAAGAAAATGGAAGTATTTGCGGCCATGACGGACTGCCTCGACCAAGGGGTGGGACGCCTGCTGGCGTCATTGAAAGAACAGCGCATAGACGACAACACGCTGATCGTTTTCATCTCGGACAACGGCGCTCCGGCGGAAGACCTGGTACGGTGGTTCCACGGGGCGGTGCGCAACACAGGGCCTCTGGGAACAATAGGCTCCTACGAATCGCAGAGCAAAAACTGGTCGTATGCCTCCAACACGCCTTTCCGTGATTTCAAGGATTACCTGTACGAAGGCGGCATCAGCAGCCCGTTTATTGCATGGTTTCCCCGCAAGATCAAAGGCGGCGGCATCGCGCGCGGCACCGGCCACATCATCGACATTGCGCCTACCCTGTATGAACTGGCGGGCGCAACATATCCCGCCGAATACGCGGATACGGCGGTTTTCGCACTGCCGGGCAAAAGCCTGCTGCCGGTGCTGTTCGGAAAGCGGGATACGGTAGAACGCGGCGAACCCCTGTTCTGGGAACGCGCCGGCAACCGCGCAGTACGCTTCGGCAAATGGAAGCTGACGTCGCATTATCCCGCTTATGCGTGGGAACTGTATGACATCGACGCCGACCGCGGCGAAACCGACAACATCGCCGCACAACACCACGACGTGGTCAGCCGCCTGTCCACGCTGTATTTCAAATGGGCAAAGGAGACAGGCGTCGTGGATTTCCATACCATCGAAGACCGCGAACCGCCCTCGATGAAGGAATTTAGGAAAAGCAAGATACAGGAACCGGTAAAAGCCATGTTTTCCTTTTGAATAATCCCAATCCCGCAACAACTGTCTGGTCGTTATCTGCTCATAGCGGATTTTGATTCGCCATGTTATCCGCCATGTATGGGTACGACAAAGAAGGGGCTGTCTCAAAAGCGAGGCAGCCTTCTTTTGTCGTACCGTGCACACCGGCTGTTGTGCAGGCGATCCTCCGTCAATGGCTACCTGTACGGCATTGGCGAGTGTCCCCGAAGTCGTATTGCCGGGGCTGTCCAATACTTTTTGCACATATTGGCGGCACGACCGTGCGGATCTGGAACAGTTGCCGTTTTTTTGTTTTTCAATAAATCACTAATTTTGCAGCTGTAAATTTTGGTTATCGGCATGAGGTATATTTTGTTGTTTTTGGCGCTTTTTTTACAGTTAAACGCTTCGGGCTATACAGATTATCACCCGCAAAAAGACTGTGCGCAAACCGTTACCGGCGAATATGGATTGTCGCACACGGAAGGCGTTGAGCCTGTCGAAAACATCACGAACCGGGTATTCGAGGAAGGGACGTTTGTCCCCGCCGCCAAACTGACGGAAAAACAGCAGTATTCGATAGTAACGAACTACATGGGCACGCCGGAAGCGATGTATCGCGAAGACGGCGAGGCGGTCTGGACATGCGAGTTGAACTCCTACGGACGGGTACGGAACTTTCAAGGCGAGAGTAAGACGATGTGTCCGTTCCGGTACCAGGGGCAGTATGAAGATGCGGAGACGGGACTGTATTATAACCGGTTCAGGTATTATTCGCCGGAGGAGGGGATATATTTGAGTCAGGATCCGATTGGATTAGAAGGTGGCAATCCAACGCTGTATGGGTATGTAGAAGATACTAATAGTTGGGTGGATATTTTTGGTCTTGGTTGCAGTAAAGTTCAATTAAAAGCGAATAAAACGAGCGGAAAGGATGCAGAAAAATTAATCTATAATAAATTATTAAATAATCCAGATGTCGTTGTTTTAGGAAGACAGGTTTATATAAAAACACCTGGAGCGGGAAGAGGTAGATATGCTGATATTCTTATTCAGAACAAGAAAACAGGAAAAATTATAAATGTTGAAGTTAAATCTGGAGGAGCAAAAAGAAGTTCTGCACAAGTTTCTAAAGACAAGATAATTAATTCGGGAGGTGGTACATTTGGAAAAAATGCGCCAAGAGACATGAACGGAAATTCATTAGCAGGAACATCCACATCAAATACAACAACGAGTGTCACAACTGTTGGATTGTGGGAATTATAAATTTGTCAATTATATTTTATGGATAAGAAAGAAATTTTACAAGAAATTCTTAATGTAATAGAAATTAATTTTGAGGATATTGGATTTAGCTTTAAAAGTCCAAATACTTTTGAAAAAAAAGAGCAAAATTATATTTATCAGTATCAAATAGATATTGTAAAATCCAAAGGAGGCTTTTCATT
>JAISWE010000090.1 GCA_031271175.1 Bacteroidales bacterium
AACATACCGAAGCGGTCGTGCGTCCACCAAGCCATGCGTTTTTCTTTTTGCGCCTTTGTTTCTTTAGCCCATGCCGGCGTTTCCTGCGCCGAACAATTTATGTTCGCAATGAACAATACTGTTAACAATAAACCGATCTTTCTCATATTATACGAATTTTACGAATTAATCATTATTCCACCACAACGCCCCAAAACGAGATTTCCGATATACTTAACTCTCCAAAACCTGGATTGCCTCCAGCATAACCATGTTCACCAAGATACATACCAAAGTTTTTATCCACCACAAAGCGGATATAGCGCACCGGCGGATAGGTAGCGAAGTCAAATCTAAATCCCGCTAATCCGGTATTCTGGTCGTCATCCGTTACGGCACCGGCAGCGTCGTACCTGCCTGAAGGTTTGAAAACCTCGCAATCGCTACTCAAGAGCACCCAGTCGGCTTTCCAGTCGTCGCCTTCCCAATAAGAGTCAGATTTACTTTCGTCTATTGTTTCCGCGCCATATACCTTCCAATGCTGGGGGTTGGCATGTAAATAAAACCCATACGACCATCCCCTGTTGACATGCCAGAGCCTGTGGTAGCTCAAGCGGGCTGTAACCCCCAGGTCGAGGGTGAAAGATATGGGCAATCCCACATTTTGGGTATTCCACCCGGCGTCGCTTGCCACGCCGTCGTACACAAGTTCAAACCTGTAGCTGGAGCCATAATCTGTGTAATTGTCACCCGGCAATTCCACTTTATTCCAACTGTTTTTGTTCAGCGCTATTGCGGCTGTGGGGATAAACTCATCCTTCAATTCCATGTTGTCCGAAGTCACGTCGAACTCATCCGGCGCGTCGGGCTCCGGAAGATAATAGGAGGTCACGGTATAGATGCTGTTCGGCGTGTAGTCCGTCAATACCGTACGGTTTTCGCCGGGTGAAATCACCAGTTCTACCGGCTCTCCCGCAGCGGATACGTAATGGAGCACCGAACGCGCTTCGCCGTCGCCGGGAAGATCCCAAGCAAGGGCTATACGATCGACGAATTCCGTAATGCTTTTTACTTGGCGTGCGCTCAATGTGGATTGATAGACGCTGCCGTATGCCCGGCCGGTTACTTCTTTGCCCACAGAGCGGTAGCCTTTGGCGCCGGTATGGTACAAATTGAATATGTAGTACCCTTCCGGTACATCTAAAGTTACCGACATAAAGCCGTTGACCAAAGCGCTCCGGTCAACCGCGAAAACCGTCGAATCCCGGTTTTCGTCTTTGTCGTTCCAGTACACCCGCAAATCTTCGATGCGGGGGTCGCTGTTCAGCTGCCATGTAATCCGCACCCTCTCCCTTCCACCGGTCACCTGAACCGAATCCACCTTTCCGAGATAGTTGACTTCGCCTCTCGCCAGATATTCTTCAATGTTGTCGTTCATTCCTCCGCACGAAGCCAGCGCGAGGAATGCCATGCAATATAGGATTGTATTTTTCATTTTGATATTTTCTTTAATGTTTATTCCACTGTTCCCCAGAATGAGAGTTCCGATATGTGTATCACTTTGCCTCCGCCCCAAGTCGATTCCACCACAAAGCGGACATAGCGCACGGGCGTAACGACCGACGAAAGGTCAAATTCAAACCCCCGGTGTGCATACGCATAGTCTTCGTCTGTTACCGGGCCTTCGCCGGAAGGTTTGACCACCTCGCATTCCGCCAGAAGCGCCCAGTCGGCTTTCCAGTCGTCGCCTGTCCAGTAATCGTCGGGTTTGGTTTCGTCTACTGTTGCGGAGCCATATACCTTCCATTTTTTAAGGTTGTGGTGCGTATATACCGAATATCCGTAATTAGTTTCGCGATGCCAGAGGGTATAACGGCTCAACTGGGCTGCCACCCCCAAGTCGAGGGTGAAGTTCATGTCGGTGTAGGAGTCATTCGTATGCCATCCCTGATCGCCTATGACGCCGTCATACATGTTATTCCATTGCCATGTTCCGTCGAAGTAATCGTGGGCAGCGTCGCCCGGCAATGTCTTTCGGCCCCACAGTAACTTGTCTAATGACATTTCATACAGCGGCGTATGTTCTTCCTGCAAAGTGGCGGAATAATTATCCCACCGGTCGCGTACATACGCGCCGAACATGCGGGGGCTGTCGTCAAACCCGCGCAGGTTGAATTTGCCTGTTGCCGCAGCGGTATATACGACGTCGGCCTCCTCAAGCGTGCCTAACGAATCGGCGGCTATAAGGAAAATGGCCACCTCCGCCCTGTCAGGATTGTCCCATTGTATCTGGACGCCTCCAAATGCGGCGTTCATGGTCAGGGACTCGAAGACGGTTTGCACGGGCGGCGTGCCGGGCGTGAATTTTGCTTCTACCGGCAGGGAGTGGTTGCCGCTCCTGTCCACACAATACAGCAGGACGGACTGTTCTGCCGTGGTGCCGAAACCGAATACTTTCAGCGTGTCACTGTAAATACTGGAGGTGGCTGTTTTTTCAACGCCGTTGATGGCATACACGGCTTTCACATACAACAAATCGTCGTCGTCGGGAAGCACATAGTTGATTGCGGCTCCCCCCGGCAAGCTTTCGGCGTTGTAGCTGACGATAGCGCCGGGCGCCTCGCTGTCGGTGGGTATCTGTCCGACCGGCTCTTCCTTGCAAGCCTGTGTCAGCGCTGCAATCAGCAGCAATGTCATAGTAAATAATAAATATTTTTTCATATCATTTTGTTTTAAATTAACCATTAATCATTAACCATTAATTACCATCCCGGATTTTGCACCAGATTGGGATTTTTGGCCAGCGTTTCTATTTTGATAGGCATCAGATAATGTCGTTTTTCAAAAGTAGTGGTGGCAATCTGCGTAACCCGGTAATAGTCGGCTGAGGTTTCCCCCTGTACGTTCCATCCCCTGATGGGGCGGCTCATGGTATTTTCCGCTTCCAACCAGCGCAGTTGGTCCCAGTAGGCCGGCCCCTCGAAGGCAAGTTCGTTCAGGCGTTCCCGGCGGATGATTCTGCGCATGCCTTCTTTCGACAGGTAATCGGTCGATCTGGTGGAGTAAGTATCCCATGATGTTTGTACCGTTCCCAGCGAAGCACGTGTGCGCACCTCGTTAATCCAGTAATATACCTCGTCGTCGGGCGCTGCTTTGATTTCGTTCAGCGCTTCGGCATACATCAGGTACAGGTCGGCCAGCCGGATGTAGGGGAACGCATAACGGTGGTGCGTCCATGTGCTTAAGTCCACGCTTGATTCGATGTTCACTAATTTCTTGGGCACGTAACCGGTAATCGAGTATTTTTCGGCGCCGATCATTCCGCCCGCGTCTCCCTTTTTCATCTGTATATTGCCGGCCACGTCTTGTCGCAGTTGGCCGTTTCCGAAGAGGACGGAGCCGTCGAAAGAGAGCGAAGCGTAAAAGCGCGTTTCGCGGTTGAAATGCAGTTTTGCCGTTTCAACGCCTGTTGTGAGAAAATGCTCGTGGTCAATACCCACTGTGGCCATTTGATAGCGGTTTTCGTAGTCGTAGGTGTTGTCTTCTTCAATGGGAACGCCATGGTTGGAATAAAACCGTTCGACCGCATCCAGCGTGGGCGCCAATATGGAACGGATTGGACTGGGAAATTGGTCGTGATTGGTCCTGACGGCCGAAAAGATCTGACAATGATACTCATCATTCTTGGTTGATCCCCAGATGAGTTCGTCGTTCCAGCGGTCGGTGACTGCGCCGCGCAGGTGGAGTTTGTTTATCGTCCTTGAGCTTAACCCGCTGTATCCATTGTAATAATACAGGCGGTGGCCGGCGTCGTGGGCGCACTCGATGGCGGCGTCCAGTGCGAGCGCCGCCGCTTCCCACCTGCTGACCTCTTCTGTTTGGGGGAACAGGCGTATGCCCCGGTTGTCCGTTACATTGGTATAATAGGGGTTGCCGTTGAAAATGGGACTGGCCAGCAACACCAGCGTTTTCGCTTTCAATGCCAGCGCAATGGGACGTGTAATCCGCCCCAGTTCCTGTGTCTGGTTCTGGATGAATACCGGGAGGTCGGGGGCGCACTCGTCGAGCAGGGCGACAATGTATTCAACCACGTCTTCCACCGGGTCGCGGTATACCCGTGCTTCTTCCGGTGTGGCCGAAACAGGAATGTTTTCTTTTATAATTGGTATGGGGCCATACATCCGCAACAGGTAGAAATGGTAATAGGCTTTCAGGAACTTGACTTCGGCGATCCAGCGCGTTCTTTCAAAGCTTTCCAAATCTACCGGTTTGTGGATGTTTTCCAGAAAGATGTTGCAATCCCTGATGGCGACAAAAAGAGGCATGGCGTAGTTAAGGCCGTTCCAATAGTCGAGCATCGGATTGTCGGGAAAGTGCAGCCCGCGGGCAATGTTCCACGACGGCGGGTTGGTTGTGCCGAAAGCGTTCCCCAGCCCTTCTGTGGCGAGCCAGAGTTCACGTCCCGATAACAGGCCTGCGGAAGCGTTGGGGTTTGCCGGGTCGGGCAGGTAGGAATAACAGGTAAACAGCGCCCTTTCCGCACTGGCGCGGTTGCTGTATGCATGTTCCAAGGTAGCGACGTTATCGGGAATCACATCCAGATACTCATTGCACGAATAAAAGAATATTGTGCCTACCAATAATAATATGATAATAATGTTCGATTTCATATTCGGATATTTATTTAAAATGAAATATTTACGCCTAAGTTAATTACTCTTTGCACCGGATAGCCCAATCCTTCGCCGCTCATTTCGGTGTCCCAGAGTTTAAAATTGCTAAAAGTAAGCAGGTTGCTGCCGCTCAGGTAAAACCTGACCAATTCCATGTGGAGTTTCTTCGTCAGGCGTTCCGGCAGGGTGTAACCGAGTTCGGCGGTTTTCATCCGGAGAAAGGCGCCGTTGCGCATGAACCATGAACTCATCTGCGTGTTGTTGTAAATCTGGTGGTCGGTCAGGCGGGGCCAGAGCGCATAGGGGTTGCGGTTGTCTTCCGACCAGTGGTTGTCGGCGATGACCTGCATCAGGGCGTTTTGCGAGTGTACGCCGGTATTGCCGTCTGTATCTAAGAAGGGGGATATGTTGTTGGCGTCAATCCAAAAGGATGAACGTGCCGACCCTTGGAAGAACGCCGAGAAGTCAAAGCCTTTGTACCCCACTGAAAAGCCGAACCCGTAAACGATTTCGGGCACAGAGGGGTAGCCCATCGGCACAAAATCCCGGAAGTCAATTACATCGTCCATATTGATGTCCTTGTACTTTATGTCGCCTGCGCCATATTCGCCAAAGGTTTGTTTGGGCGAGTTGTTTACATCCGCCTCATCAATGAACAGGCGTTCGGCAATCAGCCCATACTCCTGCTTCAGGCCTTGCCCCTTGTGGCTCAGCCATGGCGCATCGGGATAGTCGGGCTCTTCATATACGCGGTACTCACTGACGGCGTAGGTGAAATTCCCCCGAAACAGTAGCCATAAATCCTTAGAAAACGAATGCGAATAGTCTACCGACACGTCAATGCCCTGACCAAAGCTTTCGCCGATATTGGATAGCGGCTCGGCCTGCAAGCCCATGGTGGTGGGAATGGAAGCCCGCGCCTGCAAAATGTTTTTGCGGTTTTCCCTGAAATAATCGGCCATGATGTCAATTTTTTCAAACAGGCCGATTTCGATGCCGTAATTCTGCTTGTAGGCGGTTTCCCAAGTGATGTAGGGGTCGGCATAGCGGGAAATACTGATTCCGTTCCTGGTATAACCGGTCGGCGACAAAAATTCCGTTCCAAACGACATTGCCCTGTCGGCATTGTCCATATTGACGTCGGCAAGGTAAAAGAAGCGGTCTTCGCTACTTCCAATGGCATCGTTCCCTACCAGTCCGTAAGTGCCTTTCAGTTTCAACTTCGACACGGTTTTTTTCAACGGTTCCCAAAAAGGCTCGTTAGATATAAGGTATCCCACGCCGCCGGAGGGGAAGAAACCAAAACGTTCGTTTTCGGAAAACCGTTCGGAGCCGTTATAACCGAAGTTCCCTTCCACAAAGTATTTGCTTTTGTAGGCGTAGGTCAACCGTCCCGCCAGCCCGATGTTCCGGGAAGGCAACGACAGTTGCAATTTGCTGGCATTGCCTACCAGTTCCTCCCGTCCGGTAAATACCAGCAATCCGCTGACGGTATGGTCGTCGGCAAACGTGTTGTTGTATTGTACCGCCGCCTCATAATATATCGTGCTGCTGACGTCTTTTTGTCCTTCTTGGTATTCAAGCCATTCCTTCCCGCCGTCTTCGTTCAATGCCGCCAGTTTGTAGGTGTCGGTATATTTGTCGTAGCCTCCCGCCGGAATATTGTAGTAGAAGGGGGTGTAATAGCGGGATACGTCGAAGTAAGAATAGCGGGTGGTATTGAACAGTCCCCTGACCGACAATCCTTTTATCAGGAAGTCCAAATCCTGTTTCAGTTCCAACTGAGCCAGCACCAGTGTTTTGCTGTAGTCCTTGTATCCTTTTACCATGTCGGCATACGGATTGATATAGTCGGCGGTGGTCGCGTTGCCGAACAGAATATGCTGGGTGTGCTGGTTTGCCGCGTCCGGCGGGTAATAGGCCGGGAACAGCACAGGATTGCTGCGCATTGCCTTTTTGTACAGTTCTTGTCCTCCGTCGAGCGGGCCTTCATAATCATCGAACGTGCCGTGCAGGCGGACAACCATTTCTGTGGTCTTCGTCAGGTTGATATCGACATTCGAGCGCAACAGGTATTTTTTCAGGTTGATGTTGTTGTTGAAATTGTTCCGGTTGTCCACATTCAATACGCCGCTGTCGTTGTTGTAGGAGGCGGCCACGTAGTACCTTGCCACTTTCCCGCCGCCGCTGATGTTTAAATTCAGGCGTTGGTTGGAGGTATAGTCCTTAAAGAGCAGGCTGTTCCAGTCGGTTGCAGGATAGGCGTAGGGGTTGCCTGTTCCCGTATTGGCGATTTTCTCGTTGCTGTAGGGAAGCACGCCCAGCGGGTTGCGGGTGCGCACCGCCTCATTGTGCAACTGCATGTAGGTGATGGGATCGGCCAGTTCGATTTTCTGTGTCGGCGCCGAGAAAGAGTTTTCAAACCGTACCGACAGTTTCGCTTTTCCTTCTACGCCCGACTTGGTGGTCACCAGCACCACGCCGTTCGCGCCCCGCGCCCCATACAGCGCCGTGGCGTTGGCGTCCTTCATGACGGAGAAGCTGGCTATGTCGTCGGTGTTCAGCCTCGACAGGTCGTCGGTAGACAGTTCCACGCCGTCGATCAGTATCAGCGGGTTGGATTTCCCCGTGCCGAAGGTGGTCACGCCGCGCACGAAGAAGTCGGCATTGTCCTGCCCCGGTTCTCCGCTGCGCTGGTACGCAATAATGCCCGAGATTCTCCCCCCCCGCGCGGTGGTGAGGTTGCTGCTCGGCACTTTCAGCTCGGCAGGGCTGATGGTGGTGATTGAGGCCACCACGCTCTCCTTTTTCTGCTTGCCGAAGGCCACGACGGTCACTTCGTCCAGCTCGTTGGCTTTGGGTTTGAGTTGCACGGCCACCTCTCTTTGGCTGCCCACCGGGATGGTTTGCGTCTCGTAACCCAAAAAAGTCACCACCAGGGCGTCTTCCGGCTTCACGCTGATGCTGAAGCTGCCGTCCACGTCGGTGGCTACGCTGCGCGGACTGCCCTGCACCTGCACAATGGCGCCCGGCAATGGTTCCCCGTTTTCATCGGTAATCATACCGGTGACCACGTTCTGCGCGGCCAGCGTTCCCCAGAGGGACGCCAGCACGCCGCATAAAAGCAGTTTAATAAGTTTTGTTTTCATACACATTTAGATTAAATTAGTTAAAAGTTAAGCGTTAGGCGAGATGCGTTAGGCGTTTTCGCTTCACGC
>JAISWE010000094.1 GCA_031271175.1 Bacteroidales bacterium
TCGAACAATTGCGCAACTACGAAGGCAAGGGACAGTACTTTGAACGCCTTGCACTGCTGGAAGAAGCCAAAGGACTCCCCTGGAACGCCGTGTGGGATTATTTCTGCCTGCAAAACAATATCGCTGTAGGCGAAGATTACATTGCCAATATCCGGGATTACGAAAAAACCGTATTGAGCCTGCGCAAATAACCCACGCAACAAATTGCGACAACATCGAGCATTTCAATCCCCAAATCTTCTACCTGATGAAGATTTGGGGATTATTGCATCATGGATTTTGCTTTTAAGGTAATTCCTTCCGCATCGTATCCGCATTCGCGTTGGAGTTCGCCGATATTGCCGTGTGCGATGAAGCGGTCGGGAATACCCAGCAGTTCGATATTCGCCCGATAGCCGTGCCTGTCGGCAAATTCCAGTACGGCGCTGCCCAATCCGCCTGTTATGGCGCCGTCTTCAACAATGATAAGCTTGCGGTGTCTGTTGCAGGCAAGGTGCAGCAGTTCCTCATCAACAGGTTTCAGAAAAAGCATGTCGTAGTGAGCGGCTTGTATGCCGTCTTCTTCCAGTTGTCGGCAAGCCTCTATGACATTAAGACCTGCCGTGCCTATGCTGATAATACCGATATCCGTTCCTTTCCTGACGATATGTCCTTTTCCGACGGGGAGTATCCGGAAAGGCGCATCCTGTCCGGTATTTAGGCCGTATCCCTTGGGATATCGGATGGAGAAAGGGCCGTGGTTTGCGTTTTGAGCCGTGTACATCAGATGACGGAGGTCGGCTTCCGTCATCGGCGCTGCCACAATCATGTTGGGCACCATTCGCAGGTAGGCCAGGTCGTATGCGCCGTGGTGGGTAGCTCCGTCTTCGCCCACCAGCCCAGCCCGATCAATGCACAGTACTACGGGCAGTTTTTGCAGCGCTACGTCGTGAATCACTTGATCATAGCCGCGTTGCAGGAATGTGGAATAGATGTTGCAAAAAGGAATCATCCCGCTGATGGCTAAGCCTGCGGAAAAGGTGATGGCGTGCTGTTCGGCAATGCCTACGTCGAAAAAACGTTCAGGATAACGTTGCATCAGGAAAGTCATCATGCATCCGGTGGACATGGCGGGCGTGACGCCTACAATTCGGCTGTTCATGGAGGCAAGTTCCATCAGCGTCTTGCCGAAAACTTCCTGAAAAGAAGACGGCTGTGGTTTTCCCGTAGCCGTATGCAATTGTTCGCCTGTTTCCATGTTGAATATTCCCGGCGCATGCCAGCGCGTCTGGTCTTTTTCGGCAAATTCGTACCCTTTCCCTTTCACCGTCACCACATGAAGTAATTTGGGGCCTTGTATCTGTTTCAAATCCTGCAAAACGTTGGTCAAATAGGACAGATTATGCCCGTCTATAGGGCCGAAGTAACGGAATCCCATCGCTTCAAAGAGATTGCCCTGTTTCAGGAGTACCGATTTAATGCCGTGTTCGATGCGCTGGATGACTTTTCGTGACCGCGTCCATCTGTGCATCACGTCCCATACCTTTTTTTTCAGCCGATTATAGGTGCCTGAGGTGGTAATGTCCAGCAGATATTCTTTCAGGGCGCCCACATTCGGATCGATGGCCATATTGTTGTCGTTCAGGATGACCAGCATATTGGCCTTTGCCGCGCCGGCATGGTTCATCGCTTCAAATGCCATACCTCCGGTCAGTGATCCGTCTCCGATAACAACAATTACCTGACGTTCTTCATTTTTCAGCTTCGATGCGGTGGCGATACCCAGCCCGGCCGAAATGGAGGTGGAGGAATGCCCTACCCCGAAGGCATCATATTCGCTTTCCTCCGGCGACGGGAAACCGCTTAAACCGCCGTATTTCCGATTGGTCGGAAACAAATCTCTGCGCCCTGTAAGTATTTTGTGCGCATAGGCCTGATGTCCAACATCCCAAACAATTTTATCGTCGGGTGTATTGAAAACATAATGAAGTGCAACTGTCAGTTCCACTACGCCGAGATTCGCGCCAAGATGCCCCGGATTATGGCTGGCGGCTTCAATTATAAACTGCCTGAGTTGGTCTGTCAGCAGTTGCAATTCATCTTTGCTCAACTGTTTCAAATCGGAGGGCGAATTTATCCGATTAAGCAGACTATCTGAACGATATGCGGATTTCAATTGATTGATATGACATAAAAAACACCACAAAGATACGGAACAATTATAAAAATGATGTACCTTTGTCGTGTTTTTTAGTGTTTTGAATTTTATGATTAGCAGAAGGTTGCTTCGTATCAAGATTTTCCAGATTTTATATGCCTATTGGAGCCATACAAAAGAAAATAATCTCCAAGAGGATGAAATAAACAAAGTATCGACCCCTCAAACGGTGAAACATGCCGCTTTTCGCGAAAGGGATGTTTCCCTGACGCATCAACCGGTAAAGATGCTGGAATTTAGCATCCAAAAGGCTACCGACCTTTATTTTTATTTATTGTTGTTGCTCGTCGATGTGAAACGTTATGCCGAATCGCGTATCGATTTGGCAAAAAACAAGAGGCTTCCCACCTGGGAAGATCTCCATCCCAACACTCGCTTTATTGACAATGCCGCCGTACGACAACTGGAAGAATGCAGGGCATTCCGCGATTATACGGGCAAACACAAGCTGAGTTGGGTAAATTATCCGGAATTGATAAAGCACCTTTACCTTAACTTGACGAAATCCGGCTATTACAGCACCTATATGGAAGACGAAACCAGCCATTACGAGAAGGACAAGGAAGTGCTCATGGATTTTTTCACTAATGAACCGGGAAATTCGGAATTATTTGCACAAATCATGGAAGAGCGAAGTATCTTTTGGAATGATGACATTGATTTTGTGCTGGCCTATGTGATAAAAACCATCAAGGGAATGAAATGCGACAGAGAAGTGGAACTGATGTATCAATCGGATGAAAACAAAGAAAAGGAAAACAAAGATTTTGCATTCCGACTTTTGACGGTTGCCATTCAGCACTGCGATGACTATGAAAGCCTGATAGAACACAGCACGGATAATTGGGATCTGGAACGAATTGCCCTGTCGGACAAGATTATCTTGAAGATGGCCATCAATGAACTCATAGAATTTCCTACTATTCCTATTAATGTCACTTTTGACGAATACCTGGAACTGGCCAAATACTATTCCACGCCTAAAAGTTCGGTTTTCATCAACGGCCTGCTGGATAAAATACTGTCAGATCTCACGCAGTCCGGAAAGATAACGAAAACGGGAAGAGGCCTGATTACGACTGACACAAGAAACCTGCACCTGTCGCCGGAGGATGAAAAGTAAAAGCCTTTAGGGTTATATCCTCACGTCGGGAACGGCAAATCCTATTCGCCGTTCATTGAAATGAGAAATTCTTCGTTCGACTGGGTTTTTACAAGCCTTTCGCGCATAAATTCCATGGCTTCCACCGGATTCATATCGGTAAGGAAGTTTCTCAGTACCCATATCCGGCTCAGGGCATCTTTGCTGACCAGCAGGTCTTCGCGGCGGGTGCTGGAAGCCGTAATATCCACAGCCGGAAAGATACGTTTGTTGGACAATTTGCGTTCGAGTTGCAGTTCCATATTGCCGGTTCCTTTAAATTCTTCGAAAATAACCTCGTCCATGCGGGAACCTGTTTCGGTAAGCGCCGTGGCGAGAATGGTCAGTGAACCGCCGTTTTCGATGTTGCGGGCAGCGCCGAAGAACCGTTTGGGCTTTTGCAGTGCATTGGAATCCACGCCTCCGGTAAGCACTTTTCCGGATGCCGGTGCAATGGTGTTGAAAGCCCTTGCCAGACGGGTGATGGAATCCAGCAGGATCATCACGTCGTGGCCGCATTCTACCATTCGTTTGGCTTTTTCCAATACGATATTGGCCACGCGAACGTGCCTTTCGGCCGGTTCATCGAAAGTGGAAGCAATCACTTCGCCGCGAACGCTACGAGCCATGTCCGTCACTTCTTCCGGACGTTCGTCGATCAACAGTATCAGCAAATACACTTCGGGATGATTTTTGGCAATAGCATTGGCTATTTCCTTCAACAGTACGGTTTTGCCGGTTTTCGGCTGTGCCACGATAAGGCCTCTTTGCCCTTTCCCGATAGGAGAAAACAAATCAACGATGCGGCAGGAAAGGGATGCAGGTTCGCCTGCTTTTACCAGCGTGAATTTTTCATTGGGAAACAGGGGGGTAAGGAAATCGAACGGCATCCGGTCTCTGATAAAATCGGGGGAACGCCCGTTAATGTCATCGACTTTTACCAGCGGAAAATAGCGTTCTCCTTCCTTTGGAGGCCGGATGGAGCCTCGAACCACATCGCCCGTCTTCAACCCGAAAAGCTTGATTTGAGACTGCGATACATACATGTCGTCGGGCGAACTCAGGTAATTGTAATCGGCAGAACGCAGGAATCCATAACCTTCCGGCATGATTTCCAATACACCCTCTCCTACGATGATGTTGTCGAAATCGAAGGAACGTTCCTTAAATTTCCGTTCAAAGGTTTTTCTCCTTTCCCATTCTGCAACAGGCGCAGGAAACGAAAACTGTTTTTCATAGGTGGCGTCCTCATTGTCGGTTTCTTCCTCCGACGTTTCCATCGCCGGTTCCTGTCCTGTTTCAGCATCTTCCAACACTGGCGACTCGGATGGTACCGGTTTTTCGTCAAAGGGTAAAACCGGCTCCGACTCAACGACCGCTTTTTTCCTGGGCGGCGGAGTTACAACCGATTTAATGGCTTGTTGATCCAGAATCTTGAAAATAAGATCCTGTTTTTTCATCGCTTCAACACGTTTGATGCTCATTGATTTGGCAATTTCGCGCAATTCGGTTAAAAGCTTGGTATTCAATTCAAGAATATCATACATAATATTAAAATTATACGGAATTTATAAATTATATTTCCTGAGAATTAAACCATTACAAAATCAAAGAAGGTAATGAATGGTCTCCGAAAGTTACCGGCAAAAGTAAGATAAAGGTTTGATTCCGGCAAATATTTTTATAAAAAAAAAGTTTCTGAAAGAAATATTGTTGGTTTTCAACGATTTTTATGTACATTTGGCAAATGAAAATTGAATATACGGTACAATGAATCCGATAAGTAAATAACAAACAGTATATTATGAAGCATTATCCGATGGAATGCCATATCTTGCCGGCCTGTATGATGATGGTATGGTGTATTTTTAGTGCCTGCGGAAACAGGTCAGGCTACGAGACGGCGGGTATTTTTGAAATGACGGAAACCCTTGTTACGGCAGAACTGTCCGGCAAAGTAGAGAAACTGGAAGTGAGGGAAGGTCATCCTGTTGCCAAAGGCCAACCGGTCGGTTACATCGACAGCACATTGTTGTACATGAAAAAAATGCAGTTGTTGGCTGTACGGAAAGCCATGTGGGCATGTCGTCCCGACTGTCCCAACGAAGCGGACTCCACTTTCAACTTCCGGCTGAATCTGATAAACGAAAAACTCAGGAAATGCCGCATTGTCAACCCGGCAGATGGCACGGTAGCAAGGAAATATGCACAGACAAAAGACCGCGTAATTGCGGGCGCTCCCCTGTACAAGATTGTCGATACCCGGCATTTGTTCCTGAAAGTTTATCTGACGCCAAAACAGGCGGACAAGATGACGACAGGCCGGGAAGTAACTGTACGCCTGACCTTACCCGACGGAAGTGAAAAATTCTGCCGCGGCGCAGTAGCATGGATATCCGACAAGGCGGAATCTTTAACGCAAGATGAAGATCATCTGTTATATGCCGTGAAAATTGCCGTTGACAACACTGATGGAGACATCAGGGCAGGCATGTATGGGTATGTGAAATAAATTCGTACTTTTGCCGGCGAAAAATATCGAAACCTGTCCTAAAATGATACATCTTGATTCCTTTTATCGGGAGCGCGTGCGGCGGTTTGCGGACGAAGAGGCTTTGCTGGCGCGCCGCGAAGCATGGTTGGCATGGCTGCGTTTGCTGTTTTTTGCGTCCGGTATTGCCGGAGGCGTTTATGTCGGTTCGTTTGGCCGCGGGGCGGGCATAGCTGTTGCTGCGGTGTGTATGATAGCCTTTCTGCTTTGCGTGAAAAAGCACGTTGGCGTCATCGAACGCCGGAAAGAAGCGGAACGGCTGAAAATCATCAACCGCTACGAAATGAACAGCCTCAATGGCGACGACTCGCCGTTCCCTTCGGGCGAACAGTACATCGACCCGGAGCATCCGTCCACTTCCGACTTGGACATCTTCGGCGCGTATTCCGTCTTCCGCCATGTGAACCGCACCACCAGCCCTTCAGGTAGCTACTTGCTGGCGCAATGGCTGAGCCGTCCCGCGCCGGTAACCGAAATAGAACGCCGGCAACAGGCGGTAAAAGAGCTGGCAGGCATGGTGGACTGGCGGCAGCAGATGCAGGCTGTCGGGCTGAAATACAAGGATACCGCCGAAGCGTTGCCCGGATTTCTCCTGTGGCTGAGAGGCGAGCCTGTGCTGTCCGGTCGCCGCAGGTTGTTGTGGATGGTGCGCGTGCTTCCGTGGGCGACCCTGTGCGCTACGGCGGCGGCAATGGCAGGATGGCTTCCGGCGACATGGCTCTGGCTGCCGGTTATCGCACACCTGGCGATTGCCGCGGCAACGCTCCGGCAGGTGAACACGCTGCACCGGCAAATGTCGAACAAGGTGGATTTCATCGGCGTTTATGCCGAAATAATTGCGCCTGTTGCCGCTACCGACTTTTCATCGCCCTGCATGACTGCGCTCCGGCAGGTCTTTATCGACAACGATGCTCCGGGGCAGATACGGGCGTTGAGGAACCGCATCAAACGGCTGGACTATCGTCTGAACCTGATGTACGCGCCCGTCAACCTGCTTTTCTTTTTTGATTTCAAGCATCTTGTATGGCTCGAACGGTGGCGTGCCGCTTCCGGTGCAGCGGTTTCCAAATGGTTCGACGCCATTGCCGCCATCGAAGCCCTGTCCGGCTTTGCCAACCTGTCGTTCAACCATCCCCAGTGGGCAATGCCTGAAATACGGGATGGCGACTGCACTATCGAAGCCGTGCAGATGGGACACCCCCTGATCGTGGAAAAAGAACGGGTATGCAACGATTTTTCCGCCGGCGGCAAGGGACAGATCACCATCGTAACGGGGTCGAACATGTCGGGGAAAAGTACCTTTCTGCGCAGTATCGGCGTCAATATGACGCTGGCGCTGGCTGGCGCTCCGGTTTGCGCGGAACGGTTCGCGGCAGGCCATTGCCTGATATATACCTGTATGAGGATAGCGGATCATCTGGAAGAACGCACATCGTCCTTTTACGCCGAACTGAAACGGCTCAAAAGCCTGATAGACCTCACACGCCACGGGGAAAGGGTATTTTTTCTGCTGGACGAAATCCTTCGCGGCACCAACTCCCGCGACCGGCAGACCGGTTCGGTGGCGCTCATCCGCCAGCTGATCCGGCAGCAGGCGTCCGGCGTCATCGCCACGCACGACCTCGCGCTGGGCGAACTGGAAAAGGAACTGCCCGGCCACATCCGCAACGCGCATTTCGACGTGCAAATAGACGGGGAAAACATGGCTTTCGACTATCGCCTGTACGACGGCATCTGCACCACCCTCAACGCTTCCATTCTGATGAAAAAAATAGGCATTGAGATATAGCGACTTCACACTTGCCGGTGCATCCACTTGCCGGTTTTCAGATAAATCAAGGCAGCCAGCATCATCAAAAGGCCGTAAATACCGTCCACCAGCCACACCCGAACGATTCCCCACTGCCAGCTTTCCTGACTTTGACACTTTAAATTCGTTGGGTTAATAATTATCAATGCATCATTCTATTTATAATATTTGCGACCCCGTTTTGGGTGTCTCATTGAAAAATAAGCTGATTTTGCGGTATGTATGTACGCAAAAAACCGAACAGGTCTGGCAACATTAGTGTTGTTGTCATTGAGAAGAAAGGCTGATTACTCCCAAACACAAATCCATTGCTTAAATTTTTGACAAAAATTTCCGGAAAAATCTGTAGGGCGTCTGGAGAAAGGTTTATTTTTGAAAAAAAAGCGTTTCCTCATATAGAGAAAGGCTTACTTTTGAAAAAAAGACGTTTTCTCATATAGAGAAAGGTTTATTTTTAAAATAAAGACGTTTCCTCATATAGAGAAAGGTCTATTTTTGAAAAAAAGGCGTTTCCTCATATAGAGAAAGGTTTATTTTTGAAAAAAAGACGTTTCCTCTTCTAGAGAAAGGCTTATTTTTGAAAAAAAGGCATTTCCTCTTCTAGAGAAAGGCTTATTTTTGAAAAAAGGCATTTCCTCTTCTAGAGAAAGGTTTATTTTTAAAAAAAGGGCATTTCCTCTTCTAGAGAAAGGTTTATTTTTAAAAAAAAGGCATTTTCTCTTCTAGAGAAAGGCTTATTTTTGAAAAAAAGGCATTTTCTCTTCTAGAGAAAGGCTTATTTTTAAAAAAAAGGCATTTTCTCTTCTATAGAAAGGCTTATTACTCCCAAACACAAATCCATTGCTCAAATTTTTGGGGAAATTCGTAGGGTGTCCTTGTGGCGAAGTTAGGAGATATAGCTACTTCACACCTGCCGGTTCATCCACTTGCCGGTTTTCAAATAAATCAAGGCGGCCAGCATCATCAAAAGTCCGTAAATACCGTCCACCAGCCACACCCGCACGATTCCCCATTGCCAGCTTTCTACCGCCAGAATCGTGATGGCCAGGTATATGCAGGTGGCAATTATTTCAATATAAAGAGAGATATGGGTGTTGCCTGTGCCGGACACTGTGTTGAAACAGATAAATCCGATGCCGAAACCGAGAGCGGAAAGGCACATCGCGGGCATAATATCCAGCGTCAATGCCTGTATTTCTGGAATATCCGTGTATATTGACATCACCGTACCCGAAAAAAGGAAGGTCAGCAATTCGAGCAGAAGGATGGAAACAACGGTCAGCAGTACCACTTTTCCCATGATGGGGTAAATCAGCATGGCTTTCCGGCATCCGATGCTGTAGCTGACCAGTGAATTGACGGCAGAAGAAAATCCCCACAAGGGTATGAGATAGAGCATGTAAATACTGCGGCCGATGTTTGATACCGCCAATGCCTCTTCACCGATTTTTTCCACCATGAT
Organism: Bacteroidales bacterium; assembly: GCA_031271175.1. GTDB lineage: Bacteria > Bacteroidota > Bacteroidia > Bacteroidales > UBA4181 > JAIRLS01. Next base: position 9,162 of record JAISWE010000094.1, read on the forward strand.
GAAAAAAATAAACCACGACGCCACCGAAAGAAAGTTTTGCAGGGACGCCGGCACGGATATCTTGACTAATTGCAGCATTGCACTTGCGGAATAGCGGATACGGGCGAAGATGCGATACACTTGCAGCGATTTTTTCCGGTAAATGTAAACCGCATATACAAGTACCGCAGAAATTTCGGAAATAACGGAGGCCAGCGCTGCTCCCTCAACTCCCATCGCTTCAAAGCCGGCGTATCCGAAAATCAATACCGGGTCTAACAGCACATTGACGGCAACCATCAGGACAGTGACGAATGAAATGATCCCCGTTCGGGCAATCCCCACAAAAAAAGCCTGACAAACGTAGATAATATATCCGAACAGCATCCCCCAAATGCGCATGTGGATAAAACCGGAGGTAGCAGTCAACACTTCTGGTGAGCGTATCAACAGGAAAAGAATGTCCTTAGTGGTGATTTTCAGCAAGAGGAAAACCGTCAATGCAAAAGGAAGCAGAAAAAGCAGGGCATGATGCAGCACATCTCCTATATCGCCATTGTGCTTTTCGGCGTAACGGCGGGCAACAATCACCTGAACGCCGATACTGAATCCCAGCCCCAGCATCATGACAGCAATATAAAACACGCTGCCCAATGCGGCAGCGCCCAACGACACGGCATCCAGCCGGCCGATAAAAGCGGTATCGGTAATACTCAATAGATTTTGCGCAATGTTACCTATCACAATCGGATAAGCAATGCGCCAGATACGACGAAATTTAATCAAGACTTCAAAATTTTGCGTGCAAAAATACGCATTTTTAGCCTACTAAACCTGCTGCAAAATTCATAAAATCGTAAAATCATGAAAAAGACTGCTTTCATCGATCTTTTTCACCTCAAACCTGAAAGACCGTCCTATTTTATGGCGGAAAATCCTCAGCAACAAATAATAAAATGCCAGCGCAAGTAAAGAGATACCTCCGCTTGCCAATTCGTTGCCCGTTAGCCGGTAGGCCACCGGCAAACTCAATAGCACCGGCACAAGAGGGAGCAAATATGCCAACCCCAATGCTTTCAAGCCGGTACCCGGATGTATCGACACCTTTACTTTTTCACCTTCAACGAAATAAGTCCCTACGCCTTCGATATGGAGTTCCTTTTCCATGCCCTCAGAGGGCATACAACGATTGCGTGCGGCACAACCGCTGCACGCCGCCGCCGACGTAATGCGTACCGTCAGTACCTGTCCGGAAACCGCGGTAACAATGCCTTCATGTTCAATGCTACCTTTCATACGAAAACACAAATATATGCATTTTTTTGTTTTTGAAGAAACGATCCTTGCCGGTCTCCACAGGCGCCACAACATATCAGCCATATCTCCGGCAGATCATTAACCGCTTAACCGCAGTCGTGAAAAAAAACGCTTTTGGAGAATGATATGTCATTTTTTTTCACGTACTTTGCATTATCAATTGAAAACGATTTTTATTTGAAATTTGAAATTCGAACAGATAAATAAACAGGATGATGGTGTTAAACCTTAATTGCGATAAAAGATTCGGGCGGCTTATTGGGAAAACAGTCGTATGTCGGTTGGGGCTTTGCTTCGCAAGTGTGGCATTACACTTCTTCCGGCAAGCGCCTACGCTCCTTCAACCGAAGTTGATCCGAGCGATGCAATGATTTATACATGAGAAAAATAATGAATTAAATAACATAACATAAATTTTAAAAACAATGCGTACAGAATTAAAATCAAAAACAATGAGTACAGAAAAAGCAAATCAGATGGACAGAAGGAAATTTCTTAGTTATTCCGCCCTTGGATTGGCAGGATTAACCATTCTGCCGGATTGGGTGATGGCAAACGGCATTAAAGTGCCTCCCAGCGACAGAGTAGTAATGGGATTCATCGGCCTTGGCCAGCAGGGTCGCGGCGATTACTACGCCGCAACCGGATGTCCGGGCGTGCAGGTCATAGCAGGCTGCGATGTGGACGCCCTCAAGCGCGAACGCTTCAAACGTAATGTCGAGGCATGGCAGAAATCTCAGAATGTGCCGCCACGATGCGACATGTATGAGTTCTACGAAGACCTGCTCGAACGCAAGGATATCGACGCGGTAGGTATCGAAACGCCCGACCACTGGCACGCTTTTATTGCCATAGCAGCCGCAAAAGCGAAGAAAGACATCTATGTACAGAAACCGATGGCTTTCACGGTGACCGAAGGATTGGCGATGGTTGCTGCAGTACGCAAAAACGGCGTGGTGCTGCAAGTCGGCAGCCAGCAACGTTCGGACAAAGAGTTTCAACAGGCAATAGCCATCGTCCGTAGCGGCGGCATCGGGCACGTTGAAACCATCTATTCGAGGGTGGGCGATCCCCCGAAGCCGTTTGACCTGCTCGAACAGCCTATTCCCGGGAACCTCAACTGGAACCTCTGGTTGGGCGGCCTGAACGACCCGAAAATCCATTATCACCCCGACCTGTGCCCGCCCATCATCCTCGACCCCGAACAAAACGAGCAACTGTGGGGCGCTTGGCGCTGGTACCGCGAAACCGGCAACGGCTTTACCGCCGACTGGGGCGCCCACATGTTTGACATTGCCCAGGCTGCCATCGGAATGGACGGCTCCGGCCCCTGTGAGTTTATTCCCAAAGGATATAACGGCGCCAAATACCTGACCATGAAATACCAAAACGGCATTGTGATGACCGAACAGGATTTCCGCAAGGAAGGCGGACAGGGCATTTGCTTCAACGGCACAAAAGGCTGGCTGAAAGTAACAAGAGGATATATCGAATGTTCGGATAAACGCTTGCTGGAAAAAGAAGAACGGAAAATTGCAGCCGGAGAATACGAGAAAAGTACCGGTCACATGCAAAATTTCATCGACTGTGTCCGTTCCCGCAAAAATCCCGTCGCGCCGGTGGAAGTCGGTTGTAGTACCAATACGCTGTGCTGTATCGCCAATATTGCAACCGAACTGCAACGCCCGGTGAAATGGGATCCTGCCACGCTGAGTTTCGGCGACGACATCGAAGCCGCATCTCATCGCCTGTATAAATATCCGTACAGAAGACCTTATTCATTATAAACATAATAAACAAAATCAGTATGATTATTTCAATAAAAAGTAAATTCATGACGGCAACGATCATATTAGCCGTTGCATGTTTCCATGTCTGTTCAATAGCCGCCGCCGCTCCGGACTCCAAAATAGCAGGCGTGCAGATCGGAACGATTACGTACAGTTACCGAGATATGCCCGACCAGTCGCTGACGGCCACCCTTGACTACATCGTCCGTTCGGGCATTCATTCCGTCGAATTGATGGGTTCTACGGTTGAGGCATACGCAGGCTTGCCCTCGGAAGGGCACCGCGAATGGCGTGCGTCCGTTTCGATGGACAAGTTCAGAGAAATCAAAAAGATGTTTGATGCCAAAGGTGTTAAAATCCACATCCTGAAACTTGAAACGTTCGGTTCGGACGAAGAAATCGACTATGCGTTCAAAGTCTGCAAAACCCTTGGCGCCATGGGCATCACCACAGAGGTATCGTTAGACGCGGCCAAACGGCTTGCCCCGTTTGCAGAAAAGCACAAGTCGTACATTATCTTCCACAACCACTGCCAACCGGGCGATCCGGGATTCAGCTACGACCCGATACTTGCCGTGAGCAAGCGTGTGATGCTTAACTTCGACTGCGGACACTATTTCGGCGTGACCGGCAAAAACCCGTGCGAGTTCATCCGGGAAAAACATGACCGCATCGCCAGTATCCATTTCAAAGACAAAACCGGGCCGACCGAAAAGGCTTCCTGCGGTGAAAATCGCCTGTGGGGACAGGGCCAAACGCCGATAGCCGAAATACTCCGGTTACTTAAAAAGGAAAAATGGCACATCTACTGCGACATCGAACTGGAATACGGCGTTCCGGCCGGTTCCGATCCGGTAACGGAGGTTGCCAAATGCGTGGACTTCTGCCGTCAGGCGCTTGCGCCGGACAAGAACACGGCAAATCGCCTTGTCATAGAAAAAAAATAAACGCATTTTAAAATCAATCCTATATGAAAAAAATAGTATTCTCTTTAGCCATCATGGCGCTTACGGTCGGCGTTTTTGCACAAGAGTTTGCGCCTGCTGTTGTCGGCGCCAAGGAGCAGGTTGCTTCCGTCAGGGAAAGCGTGCTTGCGTTGAACACTTACCCGTTCGGCGACCCGAACCCTGTTGTTCAACCTGAAAATCAGGTGTACCCGTATTTCTGTTTTGAGAAATATTCGGCTGAAGGGGTACGGAAAGAATGGAAAAGCGTGGTGCTGGAGAACGATTATATCGAGCTAACCGTCCTTCCATCCCAGGGAGGGAAAATATGGGGCGCGGTGGAAAAAAGCAGCGGCGACCCTTTTCTTTATTTCAATCATGCCGCCAAATTCCGTGCGGTAGGAATGCGCGGTCCCTGGACTTCCGGGGGTATCGAAATGAATTTTGGCATGATGGGGCATGTGCCGAGCACGGCTACGCCGGTGGACTACTATACCCGTACCCATGCCGACGGCAGCGTCTCGTGCTTTGTCGCTTCCCTGGATTTACTTACGCATACATGGTGGCAGGTGGAAATCAACCTGCCGGAAGACAGGGCGTATTTCACCACCAGAACCACTTTCTATAATGCGACACCGGTATCCCGCCCGTATTACCACTGGATGAATGCGGCATATAAGGCAACCGACGATCTGGAACTGTATTTTCCGGGGCAGTATCATGTCGGACATGGCGGCGATGTACATGCCTGGCCTCTGGATGAACAGGGACGTGACCTGTCGAAATATGCGAATAACAATTTCGGAGGCCCTAAATCTTATCATATCGTCGGGCATCTGAATGACTTCTACGCCGCATATTACCGAAATTCACATTCCGGATCGGTGCATTACGCCACATACGGCGAGAAGCCGGGCATGAAAATCTGGATTTGGGGATTGTCGCGACAGGGCATGATATGGGAAAACTTACTCAGTGATACCGACGGGCAATATGTCGAACTGCAATCGGGACGGCTGTACAATCAAACCGGCGCAAGCAATGATACCCCTTTCAAAGCACATTATTTTGAGCCTTTTGCTACCGACCGGTGGACGGAGTACTGGTATCCGGTGAAAAAAACGGGGGGCGTGGTGAAAGCCAATGATTACGGCGCCTTGAACGTGGTCAGGGATAACGGCGCCTGCAAACTGTCGTTTTGTCCCGTACGGAAAATCAATGACGACTTAACCGTAACCGCCGACGGCAAAGAGATTTTTCGTCGCTCACTGTCACTTGACGTGTTGCAGACATGGGAATCCACCATTCCTTCCGTTTCGCCTTCGGCGCGGCTGAAAGTAGTACTGGGCAATCAGAAATTAACTTTTTCCGAAGACCCTGCCGACAACAACCTTACACGACCCGTGACCCTGCCGAAAGCGTTCAATAAGGATTCGTTTCATGGACTGTATTTGCAGGGACGGCAGGCGCTGGCAATGAACAGGCTGAAAGATGCGGATTCCTTACTGCGCAAAGCGCTGGCGGTTGAGCCTTATGCCAACGGTGCGCTGAATGCATTAGCTACGGTTTATTACCGTCGCGGTTTGTTGGAGCAGGTTGATTCACTGGCACGGATTGTTTTGTCGGTCGACGCCTACGATCCGGAGGGCAACATCCTGTACGGACTGGCAAACAGCCGACTGGGGCGTTCTACCGACGCCATGGACGGCTTCTCCATCGCCGCGCTGACATTTTCGCACCGGCTTGCGGGCAACATCCTGCTTGCGGGAGAATATGCCAAAAAGCAGCAGTGGCAACAAGTACTGTCCTGCTGCGAAAAAGCGCTGCAAACCGATGCAAACAATCCGGACGCCCTTCTGCTCGCCATGCTTGCCTTTCGGAAGACGGGACAGACAGCCGGCGCAACAGGTATTTTCGACCTCATCAGCCGCCTTTATCCCCTTCACCATACCGCCCGTTTCGAGAAATACCTGCTAACCGGTAACGAACAGGATAAAAAGACGTTTACGGATTTTATCCGCAACGAACTGCCGCATGAGACGCTGATGGAAATGGCCGGTTGGTACGAAAACGCAGGCTGTAACGAAGAAGCCATTGAACTGTACGGCCTGGCGCCGGATTACCCGATAGCGCTTATCCGCGCCGCCTTTTTGCTGTCCCAACAGGGAAAGGACGGTCGAAGCCTGCTGGCAAAAGCCGAAGCGCTGCCGACGCATTTTGTCCTGCCCTCGCGGACGGCTACGCTTCCTGCGCTCGAATGGGCGGTCAATCAATCGTCCAACTGGAAAAATAAATATTATCTGGCGCTTTTGTACAATTTCCTCGGGGACAAAACGAAAGCGGCCGGACTGTTGAACCAATGCGCCGACGCGCCCGAAGATGATGCATTCTACCTCACCCGTGCGGAATATCGCCGGGACGAACAGCAACCGGAAGATTTGCTTAAGGCCGAAGCGCTCGGAGAGTCGTGGCGGGCAGGGATGGCGCTCATCAAGTATTACGAGCGGTCAAAACAATATGATAAAATGTATGCGTACGCCAAAAAGTACGAAAAGAAATATCCCGATTATGACGCTATCGGCATGAAATACGCTTCTGCAATGATTTATATCGGGCAGTATAAGAAGAGCGCCGACTATCTTGCAAAGATGACGGTTTTACCCGGCGAGGGAGCGGTGGAAGGCAATATGCTTTATCGCAAGGCATGGCTTTACCATGCATTACAGAGCGCAAAAACAGGCAATTA
>JAISWE010000127.1 GCA_031271175.1 Bacteroidales bacterium
ATCTGGTGGAAAAAGGCGTCGCGCCGGAACGCATCCGCACCGTCAGCAAAGGCGAAACGGAACCCCTCGTACCCAACATCAACGAAGAAAACCGACGGAAAAACAGAAGAGTGAAGATAATGATAGATGAATAACGTAGGGTGAACCCTATGTGGTTGCCCTTGGAGGATGCAACCCTGTGTGGTTGCCCTTGGTAGGGGCAACGCGCGCACCGTCCCTGCAATCCTCTTCCGTCGGGCATTCCCCTGCGCTTATGTTGAAAGGACGTTCTTTTTCAACCTTTACAGGTGAATAATTTTTTATCCCTAAAAGAAAAAGAAGTACTTTTGCGGACAAATAATAATATCATGATGGTCAAAAAACGATGGTTGGTTATCATTAGCGTCTTTGCGCTGCTGTGCGTCGCGGGGGGAGGCATCGCATATTCCTTGTATGATGCGGTTTTCATGGCAAATGTGAAAACAGCATCCCGTCAGACTTTGTTATACATTCCCACGGGAAGCGATTTCGAACAGGTATGCCGGCTTCTTGTGAGCCACGGTTTGCAGGATGAGGCCTCTTTCCGGTGGGTGGCAGGCAGGATGAACTATCCTGGCAGGGTAAAGCCCGGTCGGTACGGGCTTGCGGACAGGACAAGCAACATCGAACTGGTGCGGATGCTGCGGTCGGGGCGACAGCTTCCCGTAAAGGTGACATTCAACCATATCCGTACGGGAGCGCAGTTGGCAGGCGTGGCTGCTGCCGCCCTTGAAACGGATTCGGCGTCCGTCGCACGGCTCTTCGCCGACAGCGTCTTCCTGAACAGCCTGCACCTGACGCCGCACACCGCCCTGAGCATCTTTATCCCCAACACGTATGAATTGCTCTGGAATACCTCCGCCGAAGAATTTTGGCGCCGGATGAACAGGGAATACCAACGCTTCTGGAATGCCGAACGCACAAAAAAAGCCGAAGATATAGGCTTCACGCCCCTGCAAGTAACTGTTCTGGCCTCCATCATTGAGGAAGAAACCAACCTGCATGACGAAAAGCTGCTCATTGCCGGCGTATATATGAACAGACTGAAAAGAAACATCCCTTTGCAGGCCTGTCCGACCGCCAAATATGTGGCGGGCGATTTTACGCTTGCGCGAATTTTAAAAAAGCATACCGAAGCGCCTTCCCCCTACAACACCTATCTGCATACGGGGCTTCCGCCGGGGCCTATCTGCGTGCCGTCCATCGCTTCGATAGACGCCGTCCTCCATTATACCCGCCACGATTACCTGTATTTCTGCGCCAAAGCCGATTTTTCGGGGAAACACCATTTCTCGCGTACGCTGGAACAGCACAACCGTTATGCACAGGAATACCAGCGAGCGTTGAACCGATTGAACATCTACCGCTGATGACATTCGCACGTTTCATCCTGTGGCCTTTCTCGCTGCTCTACGGTATGGTGGCGGCGGCACGAAACAAGTGCTATGACTGGGGCTGGCTGCCGTCGATACGCTTTGACGACGTGAAGGTGGTCTGCGTGGGCAACATCACGGCAGGAGGAACCGGCAAAACGCCTCATGTGGAATATCTGATCCGCACGCTCTCGCCATCCTTCCGGCTGGCAGTGCTCAGTAGAGGATACAAAAGGAAAACCAACGGCTTTGTGCTGGCAACAGCAACATCGACCGCACGCGACATCGGTGACGAGCCTTGCCAGATCAAACGGAAATACCAAAACCTGACGGTAGCCGTCGATGCCGACCGGGTGCACGGCATCCGACAGTTGAAAACACTTGACCCCTCGCTGGAAATCATTTTGCTGGATGACGCTTTCCAGCACAGGCGGGTGATCCCTTCCTTTTCCATCCTGCTGGCGGATTACCGCCGTCCGCTGTTCCGCGACGGCATGCTTCCGGGTGGACGAATGAGGGAATGGGCGTGTTTTGCCGGGCGGGCGGATGTCCTTGTCATCACAAAATTACCGGCCGGCGCTACAGCGGAAGAACGCGAGCGCATCCGCAGGCAGTATGCGCGGATTTTTCCCAAGGAAATCCTCTTCAGCACGATCCGATACGGAACGCCGGAACCCGTCTTTCAAGACGTCCCGCCGCTGAGCGCGCTACAACTCTCCGAAGCCTGTGTCCTGCTGCTGACCGGCATCGCCCGTCCGCAACCGCTGGAAGATCACGTCCGCAGTATCGCTGCCTGCGTGCAGGCTGTGACGTTCGGCGACCATCACGACTATTCGCAGGCCGATATCGGCATGATCATGAAAAAGTGGGAACAGTGGCAGACTGCCGGCAGAAAGTACATACTGACCACCGAAAAAGACGCCATGCGTCTGCAAATGATGAATGTTCCCGACGCCATGCAAAAAGCGCTGTATTACATACCGGTGGAAGTAGCTTTTTTGGAAGGGGCAACGCCCGAAAAAAGGATCGCCCGCTTGTAACGCCGCTCGGCAGGCGTTCAGGCGCAGGAGGCATTTGGAAATTAGCCGGCGTAACGTCCCTGAACAGATAAAAAACAGGGGAGTTGCGTGCAACTCCCCTGTTACAGATGCGAAACAGCCCGTGAACAACGTATTTGTCAAGACTTGTCTCGTTCCGGCGGTCATTCGTCGTGTTCGTGTTCTTCGCCTTCGTGGCTCAGTTCCACATTCACTGTGATATGAGCTTCGTTGCCGGCAGCGTCCGTACAGTACACCATCAGGTGGTAAGCGCCTTCGGTAGCGTTTTCCGGAATGACGATCTGATGATGGTGGACGGTTGCGTTCTTTTTTCCGGCAATGTCCTCCACCCATTCGCGGCTAAACTCGAAAGGAACCGTTTCCGTTTCCTCTCCGGACTTTTCGTGTCCGTGGTTGTCGAAATTGTGGTGGATGTCCACTTTGTACGAACCGAGCGCCACGTCGTCCGACAGTTCCATCTCGAAATGGACGTCGTCGCCGATTTGCAGCACATCGCCTTCTTCCGGTTCTATCAGGTTGATCACGGGTTTGACGGTATCGCCTTTGTCGCACGAGGCAACAAGAATGCCTGCCATGATCGTCAGGCAAATATAAATAGAAAAAATAAGTGTTTTCATTTTATTACATTATTTAATTTTTTGTTGAAAAGGTATTTTAATAAAAATTTGGAAGTTTCGTCCCGGTTCGGGGATTTCCACTTTCCGATAAAAACTGAGATGATGGTAATATCTCCTGTTCAGCAGGTTGTGAAGTGACAGGGTGACGTCTGCATTGATTTTTCCTAATGGGATACGGGCGGTTGCTCTCACATGGAACAAGTGTGCGCCGGCTGTTGCGTCTTCGTTTTTCGCCGTGCGGCGCTGTGCGGCAATCAACTGCCATTCCGTTTCCACCCGTGCGTGTTTTCCTTTCCAGCCTATGGCATGACGCATAGAGGCGGGAGGCGAAAAACTCAGGGCAACCCGTTCGTCGAGGTTGCAGGTATAGACGTACTCGGCGGAAGCGCGATAGGCGAACCACCGCAGGAAGTCGATATCGACGGTTGTTTCTCCTCCGGCAAAGAGCGCTTTCGCGCCGGTGTAAAGGTAAACTTGTCCCGCATGGGGCAGCGCCGACCATTTGCCGGTAGGCTTCAGGTAAATATAATTGCCGAACCAACTTGCAAAAGGCGATACGGAAAACGACAGTCCGTCGTGTTCGCAGGTGTACGAAACGTCCAGTTGCCATCCGCGTTCGGACGAAAGCGACGGATCGCCCTGTTCGTGGCGGAACGTGCCGTGATGCACGCCGTTTGACGCCAGTTCATGCGCCCCCGGAAGACGGAAACTGCGACCGATGTTCGCTTTCAGCTGGTGTCCGCCTGCAAAGTGCCACACCATACCCAGCGAACCGGATATATTCCCGTAACGACGACGGGCTGGATAACTGCGCCACCGGTAGGCGGCTACCATTTCGTCGGTGTAGCCGCGTTCCACAAGGTACGCTTCCAGGTAGGCGTCCGTGTATGCCGAAACATTCATCCGTCCCTCGTCGTAGCGGACACCGCCGCTGACTGACAGGTCGCTGCGCGGATGCCATGCCGCAAGCCAAAACAGGCCGGCGGCAAACCGGCGGTATTCCGGCAGCAGGAAAGAATATCCGGCAATACGGTTCCGCTGGTATTGTACCTCCCACCCGGCGGTATGCTCCCACGCGGACGAGGGCGTCCATTGCAGTTTCGCCGACAGGCTATATGTCTGCAAATCGAAAACAAGCTCCTTGTCGGGATCGTGTTCCGGCGCGGGTTGTGTGCCGTAGTGCGTATGAAACAGGCTCCATTCCTCGCGATGATTGTTTTGATAGCCGGCATCCAGCCGGACGGACAGGTTGCCCGCCGTGTATTGCTGCCGCATGGACACTTTCAGGTGGTTGACCGTGCTGTAGGGCAGCCCCGCATCGCGCGGATTGCCGTCGTCCTGTAGCCGGGAAGCATCGGGAATGCCGTGTGCACCGGCGAAAAAACCGGTCTTCTGGTACACATTGCTTACCGCATAATCGGAGAGGTACGCACCTTTCCGGTATCCGGCATACAACGAGGCATCGCGCTCAAATCCGGCAGTGTTCTTCAACCTCCGCCCATAAATCGGCAACAGTTGGGTCAGGTAAACGACGGTGTCCGTCGGGATGCGGTAATCACCGAAATCCTGACCGGAGTACCTTATCTTGGCGTGCCATTTGTCCTTTTTGAAGCCCAGCATCAGGCTTTCCCCGATGGCGTCGCTGACCGACTTACCCAACAATGCAACCTCCCCGAAAATGCTGTTTTCGGAGGGCGGCGGCAGTTGGCTTATCTCAATGGCTCCGCCCATCGCATCGCTGCCGTAAAGAAGCGATGCGGGACCTTTGCGGACAATGACCCTTTCCACGCCGAAAGCATCCGCTTCCAAACCGTGGTCAGCGCCCCATTGTTGCCCTTCCTGTTTGATACCGTTTTCCGTCACCGAAATACGGTTGAAACCCATTCCCCGAATGACGGGCTTGGAAAAACCCGATCCTATGTCCATGGAATGGATGCCCGGCATGTGTTCCAGCGCCTGCACAAGACTACCTGTGAAATGCTCCCGTAGAAAATCGGCTCCGGCGACATGGACTTCCATCACCGACCGGCGTCGGACGGACTGTTCGTATGAATCGTTGATATCCACGCCATTCAGACGGAAAGTCAACGTAGAGTCCGTTTCCTGAGCATTTACATGTAACATACAGCACAGTCCGCATAATACCGGAAAATAACCAATACGCATACTGTTGCCTGTTGATAAATACAATGAAGATGAGGGCAGCCTGCTGACGTCTGCCCCGAAAAACCCTGATGTGTCAGGCGGCAGGCGGTCCCCGCACCCGGCAGGGACAAACAAAACGGAAAGGTGGGATGTTCCGGCAGGCGGCAGGCAAAATAACGCTGTCCGCCGTAAGGACGGCAAGTTCTACCTGTTCCGCTTTCACAAAGGAGAACAGGGCAAACTGACATACCGGACAGTTGTCGCTGTCGTGGTGTGTGTGGCCGCCGCAGCCGGCACAAATTGTATCAATACAGTGATAATGGACGGATTTTACCACAAAAGGCAACACCAATACGGCTACCAGTAGCCATAGCATGATGATTTTACCTGTCGTTTTCTTTTTCGTTTCCATCCAAAGTGAAATAACAGGACAAAAGTAAATCATTTTCGAGAATAAACAAAATTATTTCATTTGAAGTGGAATTGTCGTTATTCCTGAAAATAGATTCTTTTAACTCTTGGTGCAATGCGTGTCAGCACTTCATAAGGAATAGTCTGCATCCGGCAGGCCAGTTCGCTCAGCGGGGCGTCGTTTCCGAAAACGGTAACCGTGTCGCCTTCTACGGCATCGGTATCGGTGAGGTCGATAGCGCACATGTCCATGCTGATGTTGCCTACCGTAGGCGTCCGCTTGCCGTTGACCGCAAAAATGCCCGTTCCGTTGCCCAACATGCGGTGCAGTCCGTCGGCATATCCTACCGGAACGATGCCTATCCGTGTTGGCGTCCGTGCAATGAACTTGCGGTTGTAACCCACGCTTTCGCCTGCCGGAATGTCTTTCACCTGTATAATGACACTGTGCAGGGAAGCGACCGGCCGCACCTTGCTGCTATCGACAGCGCTGAAACCGTGCAGGCCGATACCCAGCCGCACCATGTCGAACTGTGCTTCCGGGAAACGCTCTATGCCTGCCGAATTAAGGATATGGCGCAGGAAAGCGTATCCGATGCCCTCTTCGAGTTGTCGGCTCATGGTGCGGAATGCGTCCACCTGTTCGCGAACAAAGTAATCCAGAGCGGGATCATCGCTGCCGGCAAGATGAGAGAATACCGATTTTACGCAAACATGCGACTGTCGGCGGAGAATGTCGGTCAGACCGGCGAGTTCATGCGCCAGAAAACCCAACCGGTGCATACCCGTGTCGAGCTTGATATGGACGGGATAATCGTAAATCACATGTTCGGAAAGCGTTTGTATGAATTGTTCCAGCAGCCTGAAATGATATATCTCCGGTTCCAGCCGGTAACGGATCAGTGTTTCAATGGCGCTTTCCTCCGGATTCATCACCATAATGGGGAGCGTAATGCCGTTTTCGCGCAGTTCCTTGCCTTCGTCGGCAAAGGCTACTGCCAGACAGTCGGCTCGGTGATGTTGCAGCAGGCCGGCAATTTCGGCGCTTCCGTTGCCGTATGCAAAGGCTTTCACCATCACCGCCATTTTCACGCCCGGACGTAGCAGCGACTTGAAGTAGTTGTAATTGTGGATCACCGCCGAGAGGTCGATTTCCATCACGGTTTTATTCACTTTGTCTTCCAAAAGCCGGACAATCCGTTCAAACGCGAACTTCCGCGAACCTTTTACGAGAATGGCTTCTCCGGCAAAGCGGATGTCGCTGTCCGGACAGTTCAGCAACTCTTCCGTCGTATTGAAAAAGCGTTTTTCACATGAAAACAATGCCGCATGAGCCGATATTTCGGTACCAATGCCTATCAGCCGGTCGATTTTTTTCCCCGCAAGCAGGCCGGCTATTTCGCGGTACAGCTCTTCCTGCGCCTTTCCCGACTGCAAAATGTCCGACAGGATCACCGTTTTGACAGGATGTTGATGCTGCCGCGCCAACAGGTCAAGTGCAATGGAGAGAGAGCCGATGTCCGAGTTATAGGTATCGTTGATGAGCGTGCAGTTGCGGATGCCTTTTTTCAGGTCGAGGCGCATGGCCACGGGCGTCAGGCGGGCGATGCTGCCGGCAATCGTCTCCGGGGGATATTCCATGAAGAGCATCAGCGCCGTTACATGCAGCGCATTTTCAATCGAAGCGCGGTCGGAAAAGGGAATAGCCAGTTCGAATTTTTTTTCTGCCTGTTCGATGCGATACCTGCCTTTGTCATCCAACGGAACAACCCGAACATCGGCAGACGGAACATGCATTGCCCATGAAAAAAGCGATACCGCTTTAAAATCGGCGTTTTGTTCAAGTATGTCCGCTGCTTCGGCGTGGTCGCCGCAATAGATGACGGTGCGGCAGCGACGGAACAGTTGCAGTTTTTCCATTGCTTTTTCTTTCACGGATGCAAAATTTTCCTGATGCGCTTCGCCCAGATGGGTGAAAATGCCGATGTCGGGAAGTATCATCGGTTGCAGGCGTTTCATCTCGCCCGGCCGTGAAATACCGGCCTCAAAGATCGCCAAATCGTGCTTTTCGTCCAGCAGCAGTACCGACAGTGGCACTCCGGTCTGCGAATTGTAGCTTTTCGGGCTGCGCACAATGTTCTTATCCTTGTGCAATGTCTGGTAAAGCCATTCCTTCACTACTGTTTTCCCGTTGCTGCCGGTGATGCCGATTACCGGCGCAAGGAAACGGCGGCGGTGGCAGGCTGCTAACAGTTGCAGCGCATACAGGACATCCGGCACAAGAATGTAACCGCCGGAAAAGGCGGAAACTTCCGGTAGTGTGGACGGCCGTTTTTCGACCACAAACGAACGGACGCCCTGCCGGTACAATTCGTCGATATAGTCGTGTCCGTCGTTGCGTTCGCCTGTGATGGCAAAAAAAAGGGTGCTTGCCGGATAGAGCAGCGAACGGCTGTCGGTAAGGACATGCCGTACCGTGTAGTTTTCGTCGCCCGTCAGTTCGCCGTGAACAAGTTGCGCTATGTCGCCAAGCCGGTATTCCATGTTACAAGCCTAAAAACAGGATGGCAAAACCGCTCAGACATATCGTACCGCCGGCAATGGCATGGATGTAGCGGTCAAGGTTTTTGTACGGGAGGATTTTCAGTCCGAAGTAACCTGCGGTCACTGTCGCACACATGGTGGCGATGGTGACGATGGAAAATAACAGGGCAACGACCACAACGCCGCCCATATCGTGGCGCATAGCCGGTTCCATCACTAAGGGAACCATTATTTCGCAGGGTCCCAGCACAAAGATGATAAACAGCGCCCAGGGCGTCAATTGACGGGAATCCGCAGGGTGTACATGCACGTGTTCGCGCCGGTGTACATGTTCGTGAAGATGTGCATCGCCGTTTGCATGAAAATGCACATGCGTGTGCGGCCTGTTTTTGATGGCTTTGAAGATGCCCCACGTCATATAGGTGAACCCGAAAAGAAAGAACGCCCATCCGGCAAGGTTTCCGCGAATACTTTCCAAAATCGCTATCTCTGTGATCCCGTATCCGATACCGACCCCCACCATCCCGATCACCATCGAACCGGCAACATGCCCCACGCCGCAGCCCGCTGTAATGAGCAGCGTCCGTTTCAGGCTCCAGCCACGCGCCCTGGACATGACGATAAAGGGCAGGTAATGATCGGGGCCGAGAAGCGTATGCGCAAAGGCGGCTACAACGGCTGCCGCAAGCAGAACATGAAGGTCGGACATGTATGTGGTAGTTTATATTTTCGTTTCCACTTGTTCCTTGCCAAACGTATCGGCAAGGTCGCGCAGGACGGAATCCACTTCCTTCTCCGTATGCGTCAGTTTTTCCCTGCAAGTTTTCAGCAGTTCCGCTGCACGCTTGATCTCCGACGTCAGCGTATCGACATCGGTTTCACCGTTTTCTATTCTTTTCAAAATTTCCGTTACCTCCGCCGTAGCTGCACGATAACTGATTTTATTCTTTTCCGACATGATCAATTAAAAAAAAGACAAAAATAATATTATTTTTGTCTTTAATGGCTTTTTCGGAAATATATTCTTTATTTCTATTGTACGACAATTTTGCTTGCTGTCATCTGTTTTCGACCTGTGCTGAGGCTTACAATATAAATGCCGGCACGCAAAGTCAGCGGAACGGTAAGGTATTTTCCCTGCGTTCGGGTGGTTTGCATGATGTTGCCCGTTTCATTCAGTATCCGGACGGTGATGTCGTCGTAATGCCTGTCGAGGTCGGCATGGAGGAGGGTATTGCCTTCCGCCGGATTGGGATAGACCCGGATATTTTGGGGCGACATCTCCGGAAGGCTGGCGCCGGTCGTTCCCAGTTCCACGGTAAACGAGTAGGTTTTTGTCGTTCCGTCGTCGGCGGTGACGGTCAGGGAAAGGGTTTCGTTCACCGTACATGCCTTTCCGGTCACGGCGCCGCTCACGATGGCTGTCTCGCTCGACGGCTCTCCCGCAAGCGACAGGGTACAGATCAGTGTCGGCACCAGAATCCGGTAGGAGGTCTGCTGCGGGTCGAAGGCGGGAGACAGTTCCCCGCCCGTTACCGACACGCCGGACAGCGTGGCGTCTTCGGCGTAGATCGGAAAGGATTCGATATTGCCGTTCACGTCAAGGGCTTTCAGCGTCAGCACGTCGCCCCGTTTGATCAGTACCATGACGCGGCCGTTGCTCTCTAAATTGCCGCCGCCTACTACCAGCGGAAAGGGATTGCTCTGCGTTCCTTTCGGATGAAACCGGAAAGCATGCAGGTGTCCCGTGATGTCGAGGTCAAAGGGCGCCGTCTGGAAAATCGGATCCCACAGGTCGAAACAAGGGATAAATCCTGGGTCCCAGCCGTTGGTCCAACTGTAGATCGGGATGTGGTGTACCAGAATTTTCCGGTGGGCGTTTGCGAAAGCCTCGCTTGCAAGTTCGTCCCTGAGCCATTCGGTTTGCCGGTTGCGGAAGCCGTCGAAATCGACCAGACCGGAATATTCTGGGCTGCCGTCGTTCTTGTCTTCGCCGTTGTCTAAAAAGACAAAGCGTGTGTCGCCATACGAGAAGGCAAAATAGTTGTTCCCGTCCGTCCAGTCGAAAAACGAAGACCATTGCATGGCATAAGGGCCGCGTATTTCGTGGTTGCCACGCAGATAGAGCGCCGGTTTGTCGGCGGCGTCCACCCGCTGGTTGTAGCGAGTGATCAGGGTCAGGATCTGCGATTCCGATGCAGGATCATTAAAAATATCGCCGTTGAAGATGGAAAAATCGAAAGTGATGCCGCGTGCCTGCACTTTGTCCATTAACTTGTCGAACAGCGCAAGGTTGTCATGCAAGTCGGTAAATATCAGGCAGGTGAAATCTCTTGGCGTTACACCCAGCGTGGTAAAGGAATAAAACGGCGACTTTTCCACCGGCCCCAGCGTTTTTGAATAAGCGCCGTAGGTGAGTACTTTCTGCGAACAGACGCGGTAATAGTACTTGGTGTCCGGTGCAAGCCCCGTGATGCGTACTTTGTGGCGGGTAATGTTGGCCAGCACAATGCCGTTTTCCACCGCACGGGCAATGTCCAGGCTACCTTCTGCGCTCGTTCCGTACTCGACGTAGCTGTAGGAGGGATCGACAGTCCGCCACATGAGGGTCATCCCGTCGGCGGAGGGGTTTTGCAGGTAAGGCTGCAAACCTAAAGCCTCTTCTTGGGGAGCGGCAAAACCGTACACCGCAGGAGATGCGCCTATTGCCAAAAGCCCGGCGCCGGCCTGTTTTACAAAATTTCTTCGTGTGCTCATGATCCACAGATTACACAGATTAACACAGATTTATACAACTTATACGCAATTATACAAATTTACGAACTTATACGCAATTACGCAAATTTACGAAATGATACGCAATTACGCAAATTATCGGGCGGACAAATATACTTCCGAAATGGAAATATTGCCGTTACTGCGCCCATTGGGAAGTACCAGTTTCAGGTACCGGCTCCGGGCGTTCTTGGATGAGGCGTCAATGCTGTTCATGCTTGCTTCAGCCGTAGCGCCGGCAGTAGCCGAAAACTCGCACCTGCCTAATTCCAGCCAATGGCTGTTTTCTACTCCGGTGTAAACATAACTACCAAAAAAAGTAGCGTTGTTTGAACTCCATGAAACAGGCCCCAACCATTCGAAATCCTGTTGGGTAAGCGCATCGTCGCTCACAGCGGCATACGCGATGACCGTTTGCGTGTTGTTGTTGTTCAAACGGCGGTAGATGTCCACCTGCACAATGTCCATCTGCTCTCCCATATCCAGCACCAAAGTATGCGGAAGGGGGTCTCTGGTGAGGATGGGATCAAGCGGATTGTTTCCGGCTGCATAAGTGGTGTAACGGGAATGCCAGATCGTGGTGAAATTACCGTCATAAACATTTACAGGAGGCCCCTCGACTCCGGGGGTCATCGAAGGCATTGTTTGCCATGAATTGCAGTACTTAACAGACCATCCTGTACGCGGGATCCGGTACAACGGACGTGTCTGTTCCCATGCAAGGCTGAAAGTATCTAACGCTTCCGCTTCCGGCAAAAAGAACGAACGGACGTCAAAACGGTTGTTCGTTTGTCCCGGACAAACGAGCGTCGTTTCTGTCGGAAGAACAGACAGCAGATTTTCCTGCTGGCCTGCATCGGTGTAGCGCACCTCGCTGCGCACCAGATTGGCGGCAGGAGGATACCAGCTGATCGTGCCGTCGCTGCCGTCAACGCTGAAAGTCTTAATGGAACGGTTGACCAGCGACTGTTGGAAAAGATCGCCGTAGGAATTGGCAAAACCGGTGATCCACAGGGAGTGGTTGTCGAAAATGTCCGTTGTCCTGATTTTGAAGGCATAGGATTTTTCTTCGCGGCAGGGGACTTCCACCATCAGGCTGTCCCTGCCCGATGTCAGACTGACCGGGATAATGAGCGAATCCTCGTCCCAGTACAGATCAACGCTTTTCAGGTTGACGCCATTGAGGGTCCAGCACTTGAACCAGACTTTGTTCCGTCCGGCGTAAAACTTGATGGAATCAGGCTTGGGCGAATAAACGATTTCGCCGTTTTCGAGGTATTTTTGGTGAACGTCCATCATGTTTTCGCAGGAAGCCAAAACCAGCAGGGAAACCGTCACCGCACAAATGGATTGATGTATCTTTTTCATAGGTATTATTATTTTTCAATTTTCAATTTTCAATTATTCCGCATATTCGCCATAAAGGGATATTTCGGCAGGATGCACGTAGGGTCTGTTATCCCATGAGGTCATGAACCGGAACCGGAGATACCGGTAGGGATTTTCGGACATGGGGAAAGAGGCGTCGTGGCCGTTCAGGGCGGCCTGCGTGTCTTCGTCGGTACAGACGGTAAAATCCGAATTGGTGCCTGAGGGTTTGATCATGGTAAAGTCGATCAGTTCCGTCCAGTCCGCCCAATTGCCCGATGACGGCGGCGTTTCAAGGCGTCCGAACACAAGGATCCGCCGGGGATTTCCCCAGTTGTAATATTGTTGGGCATTGGCGCCATACCGTTGGAAGAAAGCCACGCGGCTCAGCCTTGCCGCCTTTCCGATGTCGATGGTAATACTGACGGGCAGCGACCCGGTATAGCTGTGTCCATAGGTGGCCACATCATCGTCGAACATGTACTCGTCCCTTCCTTCCCAGTTGACAAAAGTGGCGTCGCCAGTCAGATAATTGTTGTTGTCTTTATAAATGGAGAAGAGTTTTTTGTCCAATGGGGTTTCCAACCGAGGCGTGATCATTTCTCCTTCGGGGTAAATGACTTCGGAAACATTGTCCCAGTTATCTCGGATGATCAGCCCGAATTTTTGCGGTTTGGGTTCGTATCCCCGGATGTTGAAGTAGGCGGAGTCGAGCGCAGAGGTGACAATTCTTGCCGTCTGCAATTCTCCGTTTTCATTTTCCGCCAGCATTTCAACTGTCAGCATCACTTGGTCTTCATTTCTCCATGTAAAATACGCGCCGCCGAAGTCGCTGCCGATGCCGGCGGATCGAATGGTCTTGCTCAGGGGCGATTCCAGCGGAGTGAACTTGACCGGCACGGGGTCGGAGAGCACTTGCGCCCGGCTGACGGTGTAGAGCAGGGCTTCGTGTTCCAGCGTATCGTTGTATCCTTCCAGCGTGAGACTGTTGCCGTAAAACGACACGATGGATTCGCGTTCTTGGCCGTTGGTGAGCGTATAAACCGCTTTCACGGCCAGGACATTATCGTCCTGCGGAAGTACAAAGGAAATCACCGCTCCGCCCGGAATCCTTTCCGAACGTGTATCGCTTACCTGGCTGGGCTTGTCCTTTGAGGTGTTGATCGGTTCCAACTGTTTTTCCGTGCAGGAACACAGCAGGAATGTCAAACATGTAAAATAAACCGTTTTTGTTTTCATGGTATTATTCATTATTAATTATTAATTATTCATTATTATTGTTACCATCCCGGATTTTGTATTAATTGCGGATTGTTGATCAGGTCGCTTTCGGGGATGGGCGCGAAATAGTCGCGCATGGTGAATCTTAGCGCATAGATGGTGGTGGGAACATAATAAGCCTGCGGACTGATATCTTCTGCGGTAACGTTCCATCCCTGAATGTTGTGGTTCAATTCCCTGTGGGCTGTTTTCCAGCGTTTCCGGTCCCAGTAGTCCTGTCCTTCCAGCGCCAGTTCTATTTGCCGTTCGCGCCGGATGATGTCCCTCATGCCGCCTTTGGTAAGCGGTTTACCCCGTTTTTCGGCTATGGCATAGTCGTTCCAGCTCTTCACCACCCCTTCCAGTCCTGCCCGTGCGCGTACCATGTCGATATAGGTATATATGTCCGGATTGGCGGCGGCGTTGTCGTCGCCCGAAGTGGCTTCGTTAATGGTTTCGGCGGTGAGCAGCAGCAAGTCGCTGAACCGCAGGTCGGGATACGGATAGGGCATATAGGTGAGTTCATTGGCGTCACGCCATCTGGTGTTGAGCGCTACTAATTTTTTAGCCCAATATCCGGTGGCGCAGTATTCGGAGTTGGATACACGGTTGGCTATTTCGGAGTAACGCGCCTGCACATAAAAAGATTCGGCGTCGTTGTTCGGTTCGTTGTTGTAATGGTTGCCGTACCATTTGCCGCGGTCGAATCCCAGCGCCGCGTAGAACCGCATTTCCCTGTCGAAATTGACGGCAGAAGTGACTTCGTTCAACTGTATCACATACCTGTGTTGTTCATCTCCCGGGCGCAGGGTTTCAAAGCGGGTGTTGTACTTGTCCCCTGCCGCCCAGTCTTCATCTTCCTCCAGCGGTATGCCGTTGCTCGAATAGAACCAATCGACTACGTGAAGCGGCACGCTCAACCGGCTGGTAGCATTGGCGGCCGAACCGCTTTCGAAGCGGGGAAGGCAATGCCGCTGGACATTCGCTCCGCAGGGGTAGGAGGTGTTGCCGTAAATCTGTTCCACGTTCATGTTGATCTGTTCGCTCACCGCACTTCTGAGCGTATTGATCAGCAGGATCGTATCCGACATGGGCTTGGTCTGTAGGAAGTCTGTGGTTTGGTAGAGGCGTATCCCGTTGGTAAGGCATACTTCTACCGCTTTTATACAGGCTTCCGCAGCCGTCGCCCAGCGTGTAGGGTCTTTGTCCTGGTTGAAAAAAGACGCTCCCTCATGGTTTTTAAACGAACTGTAGTCTGTGTTGCCGTTGTACAGGTCGCTGGCCCAGTAGGCCAATACTCTTGCTTTCAGCGCATAAGGAACAGCTTCGGTGAAACGCCCCAGTTCCGTGCTGCGGTTGGTGATCCGGTCGGGCAAGGCGCGGCTGTCGATGATCTCTTCGAGCAGTTCGAGTACGTACCGGAAACAGTCGTCTATTTTTTCGCGATAAACCCTTATTCCCTGCGTAGATTCATTCACCGGTGCGCTTTCCCGCACAATGCAGATGGGGCCGTAATAGGTAATCAGGTAGAAGTGCATCCACGCTTTGAGCAGTTTCACTTCCGCTATCATCCTGTCCCGTTCGTTGCTTTTCAAGTCCTGCACTTCCCCGATATTGTCCAAAAAAGTATTGCATTCCCTGATGCCGGCGTAGAGCGACCGGATGGCTGTTCCCGTGCCGCCCCAGTAATTGATCACCGGCGAGGTGGGATTGTCCTCTCCCAGCGCAAAACGCATTCCTCCGCTGGTGCGAAATTCCGGGTTTTGAGTCATTTCCATGCTTCCGAGAAAGGCGGGATTCTGATCCCATCCTGCCGCTTTGGGCAAGCCCCAGTAACAGGTGGCCAGGTACTGCTCTGCAGTGTAACGGTCGGCAAAAGCGTCGTCTAATGTCGGTAATTCGTCCGGCACTACGTCTAAATAATTGCACGACGCTATGATGGCGCCACAGCATAAAGATAATCCGTATTTTACGATTGTTTTCATGATTTTAGTGATATTTTTTTTAATGTATAAAGGTTGAAAAACGATGTTGTTACATAAGAGTGGAAGTCCTGAAAGGACACCGGAGAAACCGTTAGGTTATTTTTTTGCTTCATGGTATTCATTTGCTTCATTTTATTTAAAAACCTACATTCAAGCCTATATTGATCACCCGTTGGAGGGGATAGCCCAGTCCGTTGCCCGCCATTTCCGGATCCCACAGTTTAAAGGGGCTCCAGCAAAGCAGGTTGGTACCGCTGACATATATGCGGAGGTTGCTCATGAAGAGTTTTTGTATCAGCCGCTGCGGGACGCTATAGCCTATTTCGGCCGATTTCAGGCGCAGGAAAGTGGCGTCCTGCATGAACCATGTACTGCGCTGGTTGTTGTTGGTGATCTCGTAGGTGGACAGCCGTGGCCAGAAAGCATAAGGATTGCGGTTGCTTTCCGTCCAGTAGTCGTCGGCGATCGTCTGAAGCACCGCGTTCTGGCCGATCAGTCCGTCGTCGCTGTTGCCGTCGAGGAAGGGCTGTATCCTGCCGTTGCCGCTGAGGGTCAGCCAGAAGGACTGACGGGCGGAACCCTGAAAGAAGAAAGAAGCGTCAAAGCCTTTGTATCCGACCGTCAAGCCGAAGCCGTAGTTGATTTCCGGCACGGTGGGAAAGCCGATAGGCACCTGGTCGAGGGCGGATATGGCGCCGTCTTTGTTGATGTCGCGGTATTTGATGTCGCCGCCCATGACCCTGCCGAACTGTGTCGGCGCATGGGAGGCTTCCTGTTCGTCCATAAACAGCCGTTCGGCAATGTATCCCGTTTGCTGGTTGATGCTATATCCTACTTTCGATTTCCACGGCGTTTCGGCATAGTCTGGCTCTTCCCATTCGATGACTTTGCTCACGGCATAGGTAAAAGTGCCGCGCCCGGTCATGAAAAAGTCGGCGGTGAAGTTTTTTTCATAGTTCAACTCCATGTCTATCCCTTTGCCGCTACCGATACCCAGATTGGCTTTGATGGAGGGAAGGATGCCCATCGTTTGGGGAATCACCCGCGTGAGCAGGATATTTTCCCTTCGTTCGTGGAAAACGTCAATGTTGGCCGAAAAACCGCCGATCACCGCTATTTCCACTCCGAGATTGGTTTTGTAGGCCGTTTCCCATCCTATCCGGTCGTTGGCGTAGCGCGATACGGATATTCCGGGAGGGTTGTAATTCAGCAACGGCCCCCAGCCCGCATTTCTGCTGGCAGCCATGTCAATTTCCGAAAGATAGTAGAAACGCTCGTTGTTGCTGCCGATAGCGTCGTTGCCCACCATGCCGTAGGTGGCTTTCAGTTTGAACAGCGGTATGATTTTTTTCACCGGTTCGTAAAACGATTCGCCGGAGAGCATCCACGCCCCGCCCACCGACGGGAAAAACCCCCAGCGATGTTCTTTGGAAAAGCGTTCCGACCCGTTGTACCCGAAATTAAATTCGGCGAAATAGCGGTTATCGTAACCATACGCCAATCGTCCGGAAAGTCCGAGGTTGCGGTTGGGAAGCGAGAGTTGCAAATTGTCGGAAATGCCTTTTTTCTCCTGCCGCATGATATAGACCAGCAAACCGTTCAGGCGGTGTTTTTCTTTCCATTCCGTACTGTATTCCAGCGCCGATTCCAGATAGAATACGGTATTGATGTTCCGCTGTCCGGGATTGTACACCAGAAAGGTATTTCCGCTCGTCGCGTTCAGGCATTTCAAAGTGTAGGTATTCCGGTTGAGGTCGTAGTCGGCAATGCTGTAATAAAAGGGGCTGTATTGCCGGTTAACGGTAAATTCCGAGAAGCGGTTCATATTGACCATCACGCGGAACGACAGACCTTTCGTGAGCATGTCCAACTGCTGTTTTACTTCAAACTGCGTCAGGGTCATGTTTTTGCTGTAGTCGCGGTAGCCTCTCAGCGCCTGTGCGTAGGGGTTGATATATTCCCCCATATTGTAATTGCCGAAAAGGACATGGCGCACATAGTCGAAATGTTCGTCCGGTTCGTAGGATGGCTTGAAATAGACGGGATTCGCCTGCACTACCTTGCGGTACATGTCCGTTCCTCCGTCAATCGGGCCGCGGTAGTCGTCGAAAGTGGAACTCAAGCGGATGATCAGTTCCGTGCTGGAGGTGACATTCACATTGACGTTCGATCGCACCGCATATTTGGTCAGGTCGATATTGGAATTGAAATCGTTTCGTTTGTCCACCTTCAGGTTGCCGTTGTCCTGCGCGATGTTGGCCGCCACATAGTAGCGCGCTACTTTGCCGCCGCCGCTCACGCTCAGGTTGGCGCGCTGATTGACGGCATAATCGTTGAACATGGAGCGGTACCAGTCGGTGGCCGGAAAGATGTCCGGATATTCCCCGCGTTCGGTCATGCTGACTTTTTCTGCGGAATACATTCTCACGCCGTTATGATCGCGGGTGAGCACCGCTTCGTTGTGCATTTTCATGTAGGTAACGGGGTCGGAGAGTTGTACCATCTTCGTTGCGCTGGAAAAGGAATTTTCGATGCGGACATTTACCTGCGCTTTTCCTTCCCGTCCTTCCTTGGTGGTTACCAGTATCACGCCGTTGGCGCCGCGTGCGCCGTACAACGCCGTTGCCGTCGCGTCTTTCATGATGGAGAAACTTGCGATATCGTCGGTATTCAATCGCGCGAGGTCATCGGTGGTCAGTTCCACGCCGTCAATCAGGATCAGCGGGTCTTTTTTGGCGTCGGCGCCGAAAGTGGTGATACCGCGAATAAAGAACTGGGCATTGTCCTGTCCGGGTTCACCGCTGGTCTGGTACGAAATCAGCCCGGCCACCCGTCCCGCAAAAGCAGTGGTCAGGTTGCTCGAAGGCACCTTCAGGTCTTTCGTGGCCACCGTAGTGATGGAAGAAATCACGCTTTCCTTTTTCTGCTTGCCGAACGCCACGATCGTTACCTCTTCCAGCTCGTCGGCTTTCGGTTTGAGCTGCACCGCCATCACTTTCCGTTCGCCCACCGTGACGGTCTGCGTCTCATAGCCCACAAAGGACACTTCCAGCACATCCTCCGGCTTTACGCTGATGACAAAACTGCCATCAATGTCTGTTGTTACGCCTCGCGTGCTTCCCTTCACCTGAATGGCGGCTCCAGCCATCGGCTGACCGCTCTCGTCGGTGATCACGCCGGTGACGGTATGGCTTTGCTGCGCCATCAACGATAATGTACAGACACATACGCATACGGACAACATTGTTCTCCGCCATGCATTCCTTTTGATTTTTTGTTTATTCATATTGAAATTACTGTTATTTAATTAAGTGATAAAAATTGATTAAAATTGATTCTATATCCAAAAGCGCTGTAAATGAGGAGAACAATAGCAATGTTTGTCCTGCTGCCAATAAAAAAGCCGTCAGTGATCCAAAATGATCCTGCGGCTATATATAAATTCCGGAAAATTTTTTTTACCTTTCGCGCGTGCGCGATTATTTTATTTGCTGTAAGTCTCTCTCTCTCTCTCTCTCTCTCTCTCTCTCTCTCTACAATAATCGCACCAGCCCATATATACCCTGCATTACAGGTCAATTTTTCCTGTTGGAAAAATCGCGTATTTTCGGAGGTTTTTCGGCTAAAAAGACAACTATTGCACATATAAGGTTTGCATAAAATTTGACGCCGCAAACATACAACATAAAAAATCATTTTGCAAATGTTTTTGAAAAAAAATGAAAAAAAATGAAAAAAAAATTCGTAAAAAATGTTAATTTGCTGAGAATGAGGATGATAGCGAATGATTAATTATCGCAATTTTAAGGAGCGACTAATTATTATCATACGATCATTTTTCAAACAATACTTTCCGCATGAAGCGCGAGGTAGCCACTGCGTCGTTTTGCCTGACCAGCGCGTCGATTTCCGGCATGTTCTCTTCGCCAATCCGCTCGAACGCTCTTACCCAGTGGATGCTTTCGGCGATGGCGTCGGTGGCGTCTTCGCGGTAGGGATACTGGTCCATCGAAAGCCAGCCGGCGTAACCCGTCTTTTTCAGGTTG
>JAISWE010000100.1 GCA_031271175.1 Bacteroidales bacterium
GAAACGAAAATCCCCAAATGCTATGAATGGGGTTACAAAACAAATTTTCTTGCTGCCTCTTATGACCCGGATGAAAGCAGAAACAGGCATTCTTAATACTTGTTTTAAGACTTATTTGGGGCGTGTTTCTATGAAAGATTTAGACGATTGGAAAGACACTCATCTATCTGTAAACGGAACTGTTAAACGAAAAAAAATATTGTGTGCATAGTGGTCGTTTTTATGGAGTTTGCACACCCTACCCGCAGGGACGATACTTTATTAACCGTATGCTTTAGCTTACGGACGAGCAATCCCATCAGCGCAAAGTCCCGCAGGGACGACACTTTATTAACCGTATGCTTTAGCTTACGGCTGGTCAATCACATCAGCGAAAAGTCCCGCAGGGACGACACTTTATTAACCGTATGCTTCAGCTTACGGCTGGTCAATCACATCAGCGAAAAGTCCCGCAGGGACGACACTTTACTAACCGTATGCTTTAGCTTACGGATGCCGGCATGACGACTGCCGCATTCCTTCATCCCTATTTTACGGAATCGGGTGTACTTTTCCGCTGTGGAGCGATTCCCTGGCCAGCGTTACCGTTGCCGTGACGTCCAGTACGCTCTGTTCGGAAACGGCGGCTGTTTCTTCTCCGTTCAGGATGCAGTCTGCGAAATACCGGACTTCTCTGCCGTAGGGGTCTTCCTGCGGCACGTCGATACGGACGCTTTTTCCTTCTTTCGGATACCACATCAACGAGGAAGCGCTGTCGGGGCCGATGTTCTCACCCGACACAAAAGTATATTCCACCGTTCCTTTGGTGGCGAGCAGCCGGAAACGCATGGTAAACGGGTATCCCGGCGTCATGTTCGAACTGCCGTCCACCATGGCGGTGATCCCCCTGTCAAACTTGAAAATATTCATCACGTCGTTGTAGCTGTCGTTTTCATTCTTGTATCCGGCGCTGTACACCGATACCGGTTTTCCCAGCAGGTAATGCAGAAAGTCGATATCGTGGAGCGTAAGGTTCAGCAGCGCTTCTCCCGAATATTGCGGACGCCTGTACCATTCGCTCCATGATGCCAGTTGGCTGAGCCGCGCGGCATATACCGTAATGACTTCGCCCAGTTCTCCGCCGTCGTACATTTCCTTGATTCTGGCATACTCCGGCCAGAAACGGATTACCTGCGCCGCCATCACCCGCACGCGGTGACGCCGGGCCGTATCGAAAATGTTTTTCACCGCTTCGACCGTGAAAGCTACCGGTTTCTCAATCAACATGTGTTTCCCCGCTGCCGCTATTTTCAACGCATATTCCTCGTGCATGAAACTCGGCAAACACAGGTCGATCACGTCCAGTTCGCCGTCGCCCAACATGCTCTCCATATCGGGATAGGTTTTTAATCCGTATGTATCGGCAAAAGCATCGCGTTTTTGAGGATCAATGTCGAAAATTGAATAGTATTCGGCATTTTGCCGGTTCAGAGATCGAAAACCTTTAATATGGGCGCTTCCCATCACACCCGCCCCAAGTATTCCTATATTCATGGTCATATTTCTTTTATTTTTAGACGGTGGCAAAGATACATAATGTTAAATAATCAAAAAAAAAATGACGAAAATATTTTTTGATTTCGATAATTTATATATTTGCATCGTCATAATCAATCTCAAAAACACATCGTGGTATGAGTAAAACATCGACAGGGGGCGGATTAGCTCCAGAAAGTTTTCGAAAAATCATCGACGGGAAGCAAGTTGATTTATTTATGCTGAGAGGCAAAAACGGATGGGGAGCGGCTGTTACCAATTACGGAGCCAAAATCGTATCCCTTCATGTCCCCGACAGGAAAGGAGTACCGGTGGACGTGGTACAGGGGCATGGCTGCATAGAGGCGTATCTCTCGTCTGCCGAGCCTTATTTCGGCGCTGTGTGTGGGCGGGTAGCCAACCGCATTGCCGGAGGACGTTTTACCCTCGACGGCAGGGAGTACCGGCTGGCCGTCAACAACGGCCCCAATCATCTGCACGGCGGGCTGAAAGGGTTTAACGCCGTAGTGTGGGACGCCCGGCCTGTCAACGAGCAAACCCTTGAACTGACCTACGTATCACCCGATGGTGAAGAAGGTTATCCGGGAACGCTTACCGTGAAAGTCACCTACCGGCTGACCGACGATAACACCCTGCATACGGCTTACGAGGCACATACCGACCAACCGACCATTCTCAACCTGACCAACCACTCCTTTTTTAACCTGTCCGGCGCAGGCGACCCTAACATCGGCGACCATCTGCTCACGATCCATGCCGATAACTACCTGCCTGTTGACGAAACCGCCATCCCCTACGGCGCTCCCGAACCGGTGGCCGGCACTCCGATGGACTTCCGCACGCCGCACGCCATAGGCGAACGAATAGATGCGGACTTTCAGCAACTGCATTTCGGCAAAGGTTATGACCACACATACGTATTGAACGTACAGACAGGCAAACTGTCGCTTAGCGCCACGGCGATTGCACCGAAAACAGGCATCGCTATGGACGTATATACCACCGAACCCGGCGTTCAACTCTATACGGGCAACTGGCTGTCGGATAAAATCATTGGAAAATACGGCAAACACTATCCGAGACATTCCGCATTCTGTCTTGAGACACAGCATTTCCCCGACAGCATCAACCATCCGACCTATCCGTCGGTAGTGTTGCGCCCGGGTGAAATTTTCCGTTCGCAAACTCTTTTTAAATTTTATAATTCATAATTTTATTTCATTTCAAACCTTAATTTTTTTATATTATGTCAGAACAAAAACAAAGCAGTAATGTAGTAGCGATTATTATGATGATCTTCCTTTTCGGAATGATCGCATTTGTTACTAATCTTGCATCGCCGATGGGTGATGTGTTGAAAAACCAGTTTGATGTAGCCAACTGGATAGGAACGTTGGGCGTTTTTGCCAACTTTATCGCTTATGCGGTAATGGGAATACCTGCGGGTATCATGCTCCAGAAACAGGGTTACAAAAAGACGGCGTTGGCAGCCATTGCCATTGGTTTTATCGGAGTAGGCATACAAACGCTTTCGGGTACTATCGGCAGTTCTACCGCCATGATAGTCTATTTGCTGGGAGCCTTTGTAGCCGGATTTTCCATGTGTTTGCTCAACACGGTTGTCAATCCGATGCTGAATACGCTTGGAGGCGGAGGCAATCGCGGCAACCAGTTGA
Source organism: Bacteroidales bacterium (assembly GCA_031271175.1). Taxonomy (GTDB): domain Bacteria; phylum Bacteroidota; class Bacteroidia; order Bacteroidales; family UBA4181; genus JAIRLS01. The sequence goes on from JAISWE010000100.1 coordinate 3,213, forward strand.
TACAGGTGGGCGGTTCGTTCAATTCTCTTTGCGGAACGGCGGTTATTATTCTTACGGGTATCCTGTTGCCCAATATCAAGGAAGCAAAAATTGAGAATGTATTTCCTTTAATGTTTTCTGCGTTGGCGATCTTTGCACTGGCGTTTGTTGTCATTGCGATATCCACTATTCCCGAAAAGAACAAAGCTTCTGCCGTTGCACAAAACAAGTCGCAATATGGCCCGCTTTCGTTCCGCCATTTTATACTCGGTGCGATAGCGATTTTCGTTTATGTAGGCGTTGAAGTAGGTATTCCCAACGTTTTGAACAAATGGCTTCAAAATCCCGATATTGACGTGCTTAATGCAAAACAACTCGGGATCAACGCCGAAGCAATAGCCGCTTCGGTGGCCGGCACATACTGGTTTTTGATGTTGATCGGTCGTCTGGTAGGCGCGTCCATAGCACGTAGAGTATCGGCAAAATCCATGCTGACAGGCGTTTCTACAATAGGTCTTGTCTTTGTCGTGATAGCTATTTTCTGCCCGACGGACAATTTTGTCAATCTTCCCGTCTTTAAGAACGAAGCGGGCGCCCTGTTCGGTTTGGCTAATGTACCCGTCAGCGCGGCTTTACTTGTACTTTGCGGTTTATGCACTTCCGTCATGTGGGGCGGAATTTTCAACCTTGCCGTTGAAGGACTCGGTAGATATACCGAAAAGGCTTCGGGGTTCTTTATGGTACTGGTGTGCGGCGGCGGAATCCTTCCGCTGATCCAAAACTATGTAGTGGACATTTCCACCTATAGCACAAGCTATTGGGTCATCGCTGCCGGTTTGATATATCTGCTCTATTATGCACTGGTAGGTTCCAAAAACGTGAACAAAAATATTCCTGTCGAATAAATAAAGCAACAATGGATATTTCAAAAATCAAAGAGCAATTTAAATCATTGTACGGCGCAGATGGTGCCGTATATACCTCTCCCGGCCGCATCAACCTGATCGGCGAACACACCGACTACAACGGCGGCTTCGTTCTGCCGGGCGCTATCGACAAGGCGCTCTATTGCGTCATCCGTCCCAACGGTACGGCAAAGGTACGCGCTTATGCGCCCGATGAAAACCCGCAAACAGTGGCGATAAAAAGCGAGTTTGGGTTGGAAGAGAGCGATAAGCCCAAAGAACGCTGGGCACAATACATTTTCGGCGTTTGCCGCGAAATGACAAAAAAAGGCGCAAAAATACCCGGCTTCGACATTATCATTTCCGGCGATGTGCCGCTGGGCGCCGGCATGTCCTCCTCCGCCGCCCTGGAAAGTTGTGTCGGATTTGCATTGAACGACAGCTTTCAACTGGGGTTTGACCGTTTTCAGATTGCCCTGATAGGGCAGGCCACCGAACATAACTATGTAGGCGTAAAATGCGGTATCATGGACCAGTTCGCCTCCTGTTTCGGAAAAGAAGGTTCCCTGATCCGGCTGGACTGCCGTTCGCTGGAATACGAATACTTTCCGTTCGATCCGAAAGGTTACAGGCTGGTGCTGATCAACACCTGCGTTGCGCACATGCTGGGCGGCGAATATAATGAACGCCGCGAATCCTGCGAAAGGGTGGTTGCAACCATCGCACAGCAGCATCCCGAAGTGAAGCTGCTCCGCGATGCCGATACAGACATGCTGAAGGAAGTGGCGGGCAAAGTAAGTGCGGTGGATTACATCCGGGCGGAATTTGTCATCGAAGAAATTCAACGTCTGCTCGACACCTGCGAACTGCTGAAAAAAGGCGATTACGAAGCCGCCGGACGAAAAATGTATGAAACGCATACGGGATTGAGTCTGAAATACACGGTCAGCTGTCCGGAACTGGATTTTCTCAACGAGTTTGCCAAACAGAGCGGCGTTACCGGTTCGCGCTTGATGGGCGGCGGATTTGGCGGCTGCACCATCAACCTCGTCAAAGACGAACGTTACGATGACTTTATCCAAAAAGCCACCGATGCCTACCACCAAAAATTCGGCATCCGGGCAAAAGTCTATGACGCAGTCATCAAGGACGGTGCAAGAAAAATCTGATCTTTCAGTCTTACTCTTTTCAATTCGTTTTGTTTTATGGCAGGAATTGTTTAAATTTGCGACAGGAATTTTGCAGTTATGATGGACGTGGAAGGTACCCTTCTCTGTCTCGGTATCACTCATCGAAGATAAATATGCCCATTATTATTCCGTTCCCTTGGAAATTCAAAAATTTCATGTAATTTTGTTGCTCTTTTATTTATTTTAAGTCACTATGTCAAAAGGAATTACGAGCAGAGCGGAAAATTATTCGCAGTGGTACAATGAATTGGTAGTAAAGGCCGATTTGGCGGACAATTCCGTTGTGCGCGGATGCATGGTAATCAAGCCTTACGGTTATGCCATCTGGGAAAAAATGCAGGCGCAACTGGACAAGATGTTCAAGGAAACCGGACATGTGAACGCTTATTTTCCGCTTTTCATACCGAAATCTTTCTTTAGCCGCGAAGCAAGCCATGTGGAAGGTTTTGCGAAGGAGTGTGCCGTGGTGACGCACTATCGGCTTAAAAATTCGTCCGATGGCAAAGGAATTGTGGTGGACAGTGATGCCCGTCTGGAGGAAGAACTGATTGTACGCCCCACTTCCGAAACCATTATTTGGAACACCTATAAGGACTGGATACAGTCGTATCGCGATCTTCCCATACTGATCAATCAATGGGCTAATGTAGTACGCTGGGAGATGCGCACGCGCCTGTTTCTGCGTACTGCGGAGTTTCTGTGGCAGGAAGGGCACACAGCGCACGCCGACAAAGAAGAGGCATTGGCGGAAACTGTGAAAATGATAAATGTGTATGCCGATTTCCTTGAAAAATACATGGCAGTGCCGGTAATCAAAGGGAGGAAAACCGAAAAAGAGCGGTTTGCCGGCGCTTTGGACACCTATTCCATCGAAGCGTTGATGCAGGACGGAAAAGCTTTGCAAGCGGGAACTTCCCATTTTCTGGGACAAAACTTTGCGAAAGCTTTCGATGTGAAATTCGCCACCCGTCAGGGAACGCTGGATTATGTATGGGCTACCTCATGGGGAGTTTCCACGCGGCTGATGGGAGCGCTGATCATGGCGCACTCGGACGACAACGGATTGGTGCTTCCCCCCAAACTTGCCCCCATCCATGTGGTGATCGTACCTATTTATCAGAAAACGGAACAGTTGGCGCAACTGGCGGAAACGATCCTGCCCCTGAAAAAAGAGCTGGAAAGCAAAGGCTGGACAGTAAAGTTCGACGACCGTGACACGGTGAAGCCCGGATTCAAATTTGCCGAGCATGAACTGAAAGGTATTCCCGTCCGCATTGCCATCGGACCGCGCGATATGGAAAACGGCACGGTGGAAATAGCCCGCCGCGACACCCTTGAAAAAAAGGTGTATCCTATGAATGAGGCTGTCGAAAGGGTAACCTGTCTGATGGATGAAATACAGGAAAACATTTTCCGTAAAGCAAAGGAATTTCGCAAGGCCAATACCCGCCAAACCGATTCCTATGACGAATTTAAGGAAATGCTGGAGAAAGGAGGGTTCATCATGGCGCACTGGGATGGTACGGGCGAAACGGAAGAACGGATAAAAGAGGAAACCAAGGCCACCATCCGATGTCTCCCTCTGGATGCATCCGAAGAAACCGGAAAATGTCTCCTTACGGGAAAACCTTCGCAGCGTCGGGTGCTGTTTGCACGTTCCTACTAAAACAAATATCGGGATGAAACCATTGGATACCCCTATTCCGCGCCGGACGGTGGACAGACTGAAATCCGAAAGCGGGCTGGAAAATATCGGAAAAGCATCTATCCGTGAAGTCGTAAAGTTGGTGCATCAGATCGAAACTGCAACCGGCTTGCGCTACATCAGGATGGAAATGGGAGTGCCGGGGCTTCCTGCGGCAAGGCAAGGCATCGAAGCCCAAATTGCCGCTTTGAACAGTGGAGTCGCTTCCATCTATCCGGATATCGAAGGCATTGGCCGACTGAAAAACGAAGCGTCACGGTTTGCCCGACTGTTCCTCAATATCGACGTCAGCCCTTCGGGATGTGTACCTACGGTGGGTTCCATGCAGGGAAGCCTCACCGCCTTTATGGTCAACAGCCGTTGCCGCGCCGACAGGGAATATACCCTGTTCATCGATCCCGGATTTCCGGTACAAAAACAGCAACATCACGTACTCGGCTTGAAATACAAAGCTTTCGACGTGTACAATTATCGCGGAGAAAAACTTCGCAAAAAGCTGGAATCATACCTCAAGGAAGGCAATATTCATACCATTCTTTATTCCAGCCCCAACAACCCTTCGTGGATATGCCTTACTGAAAGCGAATTGCGCATCATCGGAGAACTTGCTTCCCAATATGATGCCATCGTATTGGAAGACCTTGCCTATTTCGGCATGGACTTTCGTTCGAACTACGGTAAGACAGGATTACCTCCCTATCAGCCTTCGGTAGCGCATTATACGGACAACTATATCCTGCTTTTTTCCGCCTCTAAAGTGTTTAGCTATGCCGGCGAACGGATTGCCCTGATGTTCATTAGCGATCGGCTATACCAGCGCCATTTCCCCGACCTGAAACGGTTTTATACTTCGGACAGCTTCGGACACGCCGCCGTATATGGCGCATTGTATGCCATCTCATCCGGAACAGCCCACTCCGCGCAACATGCGCTTGCCCACATGCTGAAAGCGGCAAACGACGGCTCGTTTGTTTTTCTTGACGAAATACAGGCGTATGGGGAAAAAGCGCGCGTAATGAAAGACCTGTTTACCCGTTACGGATTTTGTATCGTGTACGACAAAGACGAAGATCAGCCGCTGGCGGACGGATTCTATTTTACCATTGCTTACCCCGGATTTTCGGGAAGCGAACTGTTGAACGAACTGCTGTATTACGGCATCAGCGCCATTGCGCTTGACATCACCGGCAGCGAGCGCAGCGAAGGCTTGCGAGCCTGTGTTTCGCAAACACAACCTTCACAATTCCCCGACTTGGAAAAAAGATTGAAAGCTTTTCAAAATGACCATCCTATTGAAAAACGTAAAGAATAAATCATATACGTTTGTTTATTTAAAATAACATGTTTATCTTTGCAGTCTCCAAAAAAGAAAGGTACCATAGCTCAGTAGGTAGAGCAACGGACTGAAAATCCGTGCGTCCTTGGTTCGATTCCGAGTGGTACCACTGAAAAAATGACACTACCCCCAAAAAGAAGACAGTACAAAAAAGGCTAAAAAACGCACTTATGCGTTTTTTAGCCTGCATGTATCCGAACGGGTGATTACCTGTACGGATTTTTGCTCATTTTGATTTCAATCTCCAGCCATGCTCCGGTGGATTCGGGTTCCTGCGTGGCAGCCGTTCCGCCGTAACCGCGCACGATGCCGACAGCGAGGTGCGTGAAAGAAGCCGGCGCGGCACCGCCCCACCCTATCCGGAACATCCATCCGACAGATATGGTGGTAATTTGCCGGACAATACCTGAACCGCCCATGCCGGTGCCATAGATATAAGTATTCAGTCCATCCCACTCTTCCTGCGTCAGGTTATCCAGTTCGTCGAATGTTTTGCCGGTTGCCGAGAGAAATCCGCTTTCCGCGCCAATCGCCTGCAAACGGCCGACATTAAACGTGCCCCATGTTGCAACAGGCCAGTCGGGGTTGGTAGTAAGCCTCGTCCCTTTGACCGTACCTGCTTGCGACACATTGGGCGTAAAAAGCGCAGGACCTGTGTAGGTTTGCCCGGAAATGAACAAGTTGGTGTACAGGAGTTGTACCTGTTCATAATTGTCAAATGCCTGGTCGGCGTTCAGCACGTAGGGCGGCACATCGAAACTGAAATAGCTTTTGTGGCGGGACAGGTTGTCGTCCAAGATGATGTTTTTGTAATGAACCGTCACCGCGTGCTCAATTCTTTCGGGGAACAGGACTTTAACGGGAATGGTTTCTTCGCCCTCCATGCTCTCGCTGTCGATGGCGGTAACCGTTACGGCGATGATTTTGCCGTCGGCCGTGACAGGAACGCTGAATTTATTTTCGTTGTCCGGCGTGACGGGCTGTGGGGCATCCGTGCTTCCTTCCCTGAATACCGTGTAGGAAACGGCGGTGAGATTGTGCTCGGACACGATCTGTCCTGCAAGTACAAACACCGAATCGGGCTTCACGCTGATATTGGCTTTGTCAAAAAGTATGACAGGGCCTACCGGAACGACCGTCCTTATTTCGAACAGTTTTTCGGAAGCCAGCGTACCGCTGTTGGTCGCATTTATCCGTATGCCGGTTATGCCCGTACGCGCCGTCAAGGTGATATCGAGCACAGACGACAGCGTGCCGGTGATGGGCAGGGATACGGGCGGTTCGGCCAGCGTTCCTTTCTCCACGGTATAGGTAAGTCCGGTGATGCGGGTGCCGGAAGTTACCGAACCGGTTACATGAAATTCCTCTCCCGCAGTAATGCTATGAATGTACCCTGATCCGTCGAACGCTATGACAAGCGCATCTTCGCCCAGTACGATCGGGAAGATCATCACCGTCCGGTTGCCCTCATCATCTTCGGCAATAATTTTTACTCCGACGGTTGTTTTTTCCACATTGAGGGGGATAGAAAAAGCGCCGTCTGAAGTCAATTCCAACTTTCCGCCGGTCTGTTCGTCCAGATTGCCGGCTTCATTGAGCTTGCTGTGAAACCAGAATACGTTGGAAAGTGCATGATCCGACAATATTTTGCCGGAAACGACGACGGCATCGCCCGGAAACACACCGGAAATACCGTCTTCATCAAATTCTATTCGGGGGGAACTCCCTTCTTTGTTGCAACTGACCGTTAAGGCCGCAACAAATAAACAAACAAAAAAATTCTTTACCATGATTTATTGATTTTTAAAATGAAAAACTAAATTATTATTGTTGACTGATTAAATTACTGTAATTCAAATATGGCTACCACGGCGAGATGGTCGGACACTCTGTCGGGAAGCACCGTATGGGAAATCACCTTAAACTTGTCGGCCGGCCTGTACATGATGTAATCCAGTTGCCGGTTCGGTTTATCCGACGGAATGGTCCATGTGACGGAGGTGGAGGTTTTGGTGAACCCGTATCCCAGCAGGGTGGTGATGGTCGTGTTTTCCGGCGTGGCATTCAGGTCGCCTCCGAAGATGACCGGATGGGGCGACGTCGATAATGCGGCGTTGGCGGCGGGTATTTCCGCGTCGCGCTCTTCCTGGGTCAGCCCCAGATGCGTACATGCCACCGTCACTGCGCGATTGTTCACGCTGACGGTTGCCCGTATCAGTATCCGGTCATTTGTTTGGCCTGCCGTCCGGGGATACACGGTGCACAGGGGATCGGACAAATGAAGGCGCGACAGGAAGGCGCATCCGAATTCGCCGTTCTGATAATCCTGCCCTTTTCCGAAAAAAGTAAAAGACAGGCCGGTTTTCTTCGACAACTCCGCCAGTTGATCCACCTTTCCGCTCCGGGTGGTGTTCCTGTCCATTTCCTGGAGGAACACCACATCCGGTTTCGCTTTGTTGATAACGGCAGCTATGGCGTCTATGTCGGGTTTGGCATTTTCCACGAGGTAGGGGGTACAGTACCGCACGTTGTACGTCATCACAGTAAGCGACCGGCTGTCCTGTTCATCGTCGTCCCATCCCGGTTCTTTCACGTCTGCGGGCTGTTTTCGGCACGACAGCAGGACAAGCAGGCACACCGCCGGTAAGAATACGCTCTTCATGATTTTCTGCTTCATACGGTTTATTCTTCCCATCCCGGATTTTGTCCCAATAGCGGGTTTTTAATCCTTTCCTCATAAGGGACAGGCCACAGATAATGTTTTTGCGGATCGAAATGATCTGCTCCTCCTTCTGCGGTTGATTTTACCCACACGATGTCGCCGAATTCGTCCGTACCGAGTTCATAGGGCACGTTGCCCAGATCGTTGATGCAAACGGTATGGCTTGGCCCGACAACAGCACGCCCCAAATACTTTTCTCCTTCTTTCCATCTCAGCAAGTCGAAATAGCGCATACTTTCAAAGGCCAGTTCGACACGTCGTTCGCGACGCAGTTCTGTTTTCAGGTTCATGCCCCACGCGGCCAGTTCGGTCAGTATCATCCGGTGCATTCCCACGCGATCGCGCAGTCGGTTGACGGTGGCGTCAATTTGTGCCTGCGTCAGTGTTTCGTTTTGGGTATTAAACAATGCTTCGGCATAAATCAGCAGCACTTCGGCATACCGGATAATGATTCTGTCGTTGTAGTCGCGATTGGTCTGTCCTGCCAATGCGGGAGTACTGTACTTTTTGAAATAGAATCCGGTTCTTCCGTTGGCTCCGTTTCTGTTATTGCCCTGCAGCGTTGGGAAACGCGGTAACCGGAACTCGGGATTGGAAACATCCGTATCCGTATCGCCGTCGTCGCCGCCCGGCCATTCATCTCCGGGTACATACAGGGTCATAGCCATGCGCGGGTCGCGGCTGGCGAAATAATCGGCATAATGCTGTTCGGGAAAGGTGTACAGGCCGGATGTCTGCACATCCGTACGTCCGTAGTACTCCAGTCCTGTTTTTGCCGGTTTTCCGTCCGAGCACAGGTAGGCGTCCACCAATTGTTTGGCCGGATTCCACCGGACATAGTCCACCGGCATACAGATCAGATTGGACATGTTGTTCATTCTGACGTCGGTAATGAACATATCGACGATGATAGATTCCTTGTTGCCCGGATCGACTTCGCAATTGGCCTCTATGGTGAACAGTTTCCGGTAGTCGGAATAAAGCTCGTAGGGGCTGTTGTCTATGATTTCTTTTGCCGTAGCGGCTGCCAGTTCCCACATTTCATTCTGGAGGGCTATGCGGGCTTTCAGGGCAAGAGCGCCCCAGCGGTTGATGCGTCCCACATTACCGCCTGTCGGGATGGCATCGTCCAACCTGTCCGCCGCCCAGTCCAGATCGTCCAGCAGATGCTGCACTACTTCGGATCGCGGGGTACGCGAACAATAGGCATCTTCCGCCGTAATCACATGATCTATCCACGGGACATCTCCCCAATAGCAGGTCAGCCAGAAATAGGCCAGCGCACGGAGCGTTTTTATTTCTGCCGCATAGGCGTCTTTTACGTTTTGCGGGATTTCCGCCGCACTATAGTGGTCGAGAAAGTTATTGCAGGTAAAAATGCCGGCATAAAGATACCGCCAGAACGAGGTGAACGGAAAACCGTCCATGTAGGTGTATCTTCCTCCCGGTATTTTGACCAGATTGCTGGACATGTCACCCCACACGGCATCAACGCCAAACGCATTGGGGTACATTACAAGATAGTCGTTATCGAGAAAGATGTCGCCATAGCACGGATAAATCGCTGCTTTCAACTGCTCTTCCGTTTTCCAATAGGTTTCATGAGTGACCGTATCCAACGGATACCTGTCAAGAAAACCATCGTCGCAACTCATCAAACACGCAGTTGCGAATAAAGTAATATATGCTAATTTCAACCGATCCATTTTTTTGATATTTAATATTTTGATATTTTTTTGAATTATTTTGCTGATTAAATTAAAATCCGACCTGAAGTCCTGCGGCAAAAGTTTTCACCTGAGGATAACTGTCGCCTGCCGTTTCCCGTACTTCGGGATCGAAACCTCCGAAATAATTGGTGAAAGTGAGCAAATTGTCCACAGAGACATATACTTTTACACGGTTAACATTAATTTTCCGGGTGAGTTCTTTGGGAAGAGTATATCCCAACTGTATGTTTTTCAGGCGCAAATAGGAAGCATCTTCAAGCCAGTAGTCGGAAAAGACGATGTTGTGCGCCGGATTGTAATACATGCGGGGATAGGTTGCGCCCGGATTGTTGGGCGTCCAGCGGTCGAGGTGCACCGTTTTCGGTACCGAATAATCGTTAGTAAAACAATGGCGCGCTTCTTCCGTCAGATATCCGTTCACTTTTCCTACCCCTTGAATGTAGAACTGGAAGTCAAAATTGTTCCATTCCACGAATCCTCTCAATGAATAGGAATAACGCGGGTAGGGATCTCCGAAAACCATTTTGTCGTAATCATCGATCTTGTTGTCCGGTTCGCCGTTCTCTCCGCTGATATCGCGGTATTTTACATCTCCGGGCTGGACGAAACCTGCATAAGCATTGATCATGGGTATTTTGGGATCGACGTATTTCTTCGTTGGCTCGTCATACGCCCCGAAATGGTCGGTCTGCACCAGTCCGTCCGTCAGGAAACCGTAATAGGCATTGATAGGATCGCCTTCTCTGCGGAGATTGTTACCCAGCGAAGGAGCGCTTTTGCCCAGTCGGGTAATTTTATTTCTGGCATCCGACAAGTTGGCCGTCAAACCGTAGCGGACTTTGTCGATTTGATCCCGCCATCCGATACTCAGTTCCCATCCTTTGTTTTCGATAGCGCCCATGTTTTCGAAGGGGAGGTTGTCTGTTTCCGCAATTCCCACAAGGGAAGGATAAACGGGTTTAAGCAAAGCGTTGATATTTTCTTTCCTGAACCAGTCGAAGGTTACGTCCAGCCGGTTGTTCAGCAACGCAAGATCAATGCCCACATTGAACATCCGTATGGTTTCCCACTGTATTTTTTCGTTGGCAAGTTTGTTTTGTTTGAATCCCACATTGCCAATGCCTCCGATGGGATAGGACTTATCCTGCCTTTCGATTTCCACAAGATAGGGGTAATATGAACTGCCGATGGTCTGGTTGCCGAGTTCTCCCCATGATAACCTGAATTTACCGACAGGCAACACCGGTTTGGCAAAATCCATGAACGCTTCTTCCGTAAATTTCCATCCTGCTGAAAACGATGGAAATATCCCCCACCTGTTTCTGTCTGTTTTCGAGAAGCGTGATGTGCCGTCATAGCGGACGTTGACTTCCAGCAAGTATTTTTCCCTGTAATCATAATTCATACGTCCGAAAAAGGAACGCAAGGCCCAATGATCCGCCGTGCCGGAATTGGTAATATTCTCCGTTCCGGCATTGATTTCTTCCACTCCTTCCAGAAGAATGTTTTCGCGTCGTGCGGACAGGGAAGAGAGATAAGCCCATTCTTGCGAGAAACCGGCTAAAAATTTCAATCCGTGCGAGGCAGCAATACGTGTCTCATAATTGAGCGTACCGTTCAGTGTTTGCGTCAGGGTGCTTTCGCCGTTTCCCGCAATGTTGTTTCTGACGGTTTCGTTATTGGGATGAGGCGTTCCGTTGGCATAATACCTCGGCATGGTGGGATGCCATGTTTTGGTATCGCGCGTCCAGTAATTATAAGCATACTGCACATTGATATTCATTCCTTTAACGATATCAATGGTGGCGTTAAAGTTACCGTTAAAAGTCTTTGATTTCCGGTCGACGTATCCCGATTCGTATGCCGTGCGGACAGGATTGGCCACCGACCCGAACGACCAGTAGGGAGAGTCTTCCCATCCGCCATCGTCGGTGGGGCGTTGCCATTTTACGGGTAACAGGGGCGATATGCGTTGCGCCAAACGGAAAACGCCGCCGGTACCACTGTTGCCGGCATCGCTCCGCGAAAAATCGATGAAGCCGAGGTTGCCATCCAGTTTTATCCTGTCGAATATTTCCGTAGCCAGCCTCAACCGTACGTTATGACGGGTAGAAGAATACGGATCGCCTACAACCAGTCCCTTTTGATCCAGATAACCGTACGACATGTAATAGGATGCCCTTTCGGAGCCGCCGCTGATGCTGAAATTGTGGTTTTGCTGGGTAGCATATTTTTTAAAAGAAGCGGCTACCCAATCGGTATTGGAATAATCGTTCGGAAAATTTTTCGAGTCGTACCTCATGAAAGCATCCTCGTGAAATGGTTGCGCTATTCCGGCTGCCTGATAGGCTTCGTTCTGCAAAGTCATGTATTGGAGTCCGCTGACCGTTTCCGGAAGGTCGACAGGTGTTTGCACACCGAAATACCCAGTGTAGCCGAAAGATGTTTTTTCTTTTTTCTTTCCGGTTTTGGTAGTCACCAGAATCACACCGTTGGCCGCACGCGCTCCATAAATGGCGGAGGAAGCAGCGTCCTTCAGAACCGAAACGCTCTCTATATCATCCGGGTTGAGCAGGTTGATATCGCCTCCGGCAACGCCATCTATCAGAATAAGCGGTCCGGTGTTGCTGTTAATCGTATTAACACCTCTCACCAGGATAGATACGCCCGGATTACCCGGTTGTCCCGAAGGAGAGGTAATCGTCACGCCGGGCAACACACCTTGCAGGCCTGTGGCAACAGACCCTACCGGACGGGTTTCAAGTACATCGCCTTTTACGGAAGCTACTGAACCCGTTAAGTTGATCCTTTTCTGCGTACCATACCCTACCACCACTACTTCCTCAATTTCCCGAACGTTTTCTTCCAGCGTAACGGAAATATCCGTCTGGTCGCCCACCGTCACTTCCTGCGTGCCATAACCCACGAAGGAAAACACCAGCACTGCGTCGCGATTGGGAACGGTAACGGTATATTTACCATTTCTATCTGTTACTAC
>JAISWE010000083.1 GCA_031271175.1 Bacteroidales bacterium
GTAAAACATTGATTTTACGGGATTTGTCTGCGTTTGTCCTTCATGTGTCCGAAGGCTTCTGCGGTATGGACGGGACTCGAACCCGCGACCCCCTGCGTGACAGGCAGGTATTCTAACCAGCTGAACTACCACACCGAATTTTATTTTCGGGGGCAAAGGTAATACTTTTTTTATACCGAACAACCTTCTATGGCTTTTTTTTTGTTGACCAACATAAAAAAAAGCAAATCACCATTCTTTTATAGTGTTGAATTTTAGTTCTATATGTGAAAAAGAACAAAATTCGGTCGATTATTTTAAACCGGTTAATCGGTTTTTTCTTATTTTTACGTTTTTAAAATAATTGAATCAATAGGTATGAATTTTCCGGATAATTTGAAATATACACGTGAACATGAGTGGATTCGCGTAGAAGGAAAGGAGGCGCTGGTGGGGATTACCGACTATGCTCAGCATGAATTGGGGGATGTGGTGTTTGTCGATGTGGATACCGCCGGTGAAACACTGTCCGCAGGAGACCGTTTCGGGACGGTGGAAGCCGTTAAAACGGTGTCCGACCTGTTTATGCCGGTCGGGGGGACGGTGCTGACCGTCAACCCCGCACTGGATGCATCTCCTGAATTGGTCAACAAAGCGCCTTACGACGAAGGGTGGATCATTCGCATCGAAATAACCGATGCCGACGATTTGGAAACCCTGCTGGACGGTAACGCCTATCGGGAGTTTGTAGGACAATGAGCCAACCGTTTTTCAGCAAGCGGCATTTCATCTCCCTGATGATCAGCGGATGTATGACTGTTAGCGCTCAGCTTTCCGGCAGGGACAACCTGACGGTAAGTTTGCTGACCGTCGATCCGGGAGAAGAACTGTATGCCTCCTTCGAACATAGCGCTTTGAGGGTGAAGGACAGCCTTGAGGGACATGACTGGGTATTCAACTATGGAATGTTCGACTTCAATGCGCCCGGTTTCTACGCTAATTTCGCCAGAGGAAGGATGGATTACATCCTTGGTGTACAGCGATATGAACATTTCTTGAATATCTATGCCGTCGAAGGAAGAGCCATATATGAGCAAGTATTACTGTTGGACTCATTACAAAAAAAGTTTATCACCGATTTTCTGTACAACAATGCCCGACCGGAAAACCGCCATTACCGCTACCATTTCTTCCTTGATAATTGCGCTACCCGTATTCGCGACCTTGTAGAGCAGACTTTCGACAACATTGAATGGCCACCCTCCGCGCAAAGTCCGACTTATCGGGAACTGGTGTACGACTGTACGCGCAACCATCCGTGGGGACGGTTTGCCATTGATATTGCGCTGGGGCTGCCCACCGATCAAAAAACCGGCACGTGGGAACAGATGTTTCTGCCCGGTTATCTGGCCAAAGCGTTTGCACAAGCGACATCCAACGGACAACCCATTGCAGGGGAAATGCATCCGGCGCTGATTCCGGCGGATCCTTTGGTGGTCAGGCCAAGCGCTGTCACTCCCATGATGGTTGGATGCCTGTTATTGGCGCTGGCTTTGCTGTTTTGCTTTGTACAGAAAGGCGCAAGGATTTTTGATTTTACACTTTTCTTTGTGACCGGATGGACGGGCGTTCTGGTCTGTTTCCTCTGGTTTTTCACCGATCATACCAATACGCACGGCAACCTGAACCTGATATGGGCGTTGCCTACTCACACAGTAATGGCCTTTTTTCTGCTCTCGAAAAAGCATAACGGCTTTGTCCGGAAATATTTTCTGGCTACGGCAGTTATTTCCGTACTTTTGCTGGCGAGTAGGACTTTTCTCCCGCAACACATGAATACGGCGCTGATTCCGGTTCACATTGCTCTTGCGCTACGGGCATTTCTCACCAGTCGAACTTTATCCGTGGATCAACAACCAAAATGATCATCTCTTACTATGCCGGTATCATACTGTTAGGCGCTACATTCATGTTGATACGCCGGAAGCGTTTGTATCGCTTGTTGTCTGGTGTTGTACTTGCATTACAGGCGGCTTTTACCGTGTATGAAATCAACAGGAAAAACGATGACATTTTTGACTTTTTCATTCCCGACGATCTGGGAGTGCTTTTTCTGGCGCTGCTCGGCATATTGATGATTCCCACCTATTATCACAGTCTGGTATATCTGGAAAAAAACAACGAACCCATGCGGGTACGCAGTTTGTATCTTGCCACTATGACTTTTTTCTGTGGCGCGATGAGTGGGGTTTATCTCTCGAACCACATCGGGATGACATGGATTTTTGTTGAACTGACTACGATAGCTTCCTGTTTGTTGATCTACCACCACCGTTCGGCAGAAGCCCTGGAAGCAACGTGGAAATATGTCTTTGTGTGTTCGGTGAGCGTCGCGATTTCCTTTGTCGGAGTGCTGTTCTTGAGCATTGCCTTCCACAAGGCAGGGCTGGATAATTTCACCTATCGGGAACTGACGGCACATGCCGCATCGCTGGATGCTTTCTGGTTAAAAATCGGTTTTTTATTCCTTTTTTCGGGATACACCGTTAAGGCGGGACTGTTTCCCATGTTCACCGCCGGGGTGGACGCCAAAGACCAAGCCCCCACGCCGGCAGCAGCCATGCTGGCTACTTGTCTCTGCAACTGCGGCTTTACGGCCATTCTGCGAATATACAGGATTGTCATGCACAATGCAAGCAGTGAGTGGGCGCAAAAGATAATGCTTATCAGCGCTTTTTTATCTGTAGCCGTCGCAGCCTACTACATGGTGAGAACCAAAGGCTACAAGCGCCTGTTAGCCTATTCGGGCGTGGAACACCTCGGACTGGCGGCTATGGGCCTGGCAATGGGCGGACAGGGATACTATGCCGCCCTGTTGCACGTCATACTTCATTCCTTGGTGAAGGCAGCGCTGTTTTTCCAGTTCGGACAGGTATCGTACATGTATAAATCCGTTAAACGCAATGATATCGGCAATTATTTCCGTCTTAACGTATGGGGAGGGCTGGTACTGCTGATCGGGTTTTTCTGCATCACTGCCATTCCGCCGTCGGGCATGTTTGTCAGCGAGACAATGATTTTTCTCTCCATGCTGCACGAAGGACATACCGTCGTGATGATCATTGTGATGCTGCTGCTCACCGTCATTTTATGGTCGCTGGGACGGAGCATTTTCGGTCTGCTTTTCTCTTTTCCGCGTGTGGAAGTCGTCCATGCACAGCGTCCTCCAGCAATAGAATCCGTTTCACAGTATGTCCTGCTTGGATTGGCTGTCTGGTGGGGCATTTCCCCGCCCGATATATTGGTGAACAGCTTGATTCATATTTTTATCGAACTGGTATAGCCGAATCGGACATCCGTCGATGGATGACATTATCGTTTTTTTGTCTCCGATTCGTCCAAATGGAATAATTATTCACCATTAACTGTTCACTATTTGCGTTGCGATACGATGCGGGCGTACTTGTCGATGGCGGCGTTTTGTTCCCTGACGAAAGCCGCGAAGAGGTCGGCGCCCTGTAAGGGATTTTTTTTCGAATACATCGTGTATTTTTCGTCCCGGAGTGTCTGGGGAAGAAAATACATCGTGTATTTTTCATCCCGGAGTGTCTGGGGAAGAAAATACATGGTGTATTTCCCATTTTGGAGTGTCTGGGGAAGAAAAGGCGGCATTTTGAAGTGGCGGCGGACGATACCGCATCTTTCCGTCCGGGAGCAACCAAAAAACCGGTGAGGATGAAACCGCCGGTATTTTCGGATGGTTTATGAATCGCTACGGTGTCCCGCAGGGACTTAGTCGCTGATGCGATTGCGCGTCCGTAAGTTGAAGCATACAGCTAATAAAGTGTTGTCCCTGCGGGACAAAAAGTATTTTAACCCTGCTTCATCCGCTTTTGGTTGAGTTTCGGGGGGTGCAACAAGGACATCATGCCCCATAAAGATGTCGTTCTCATTTCATTCATTATTATATAAAGTCCAATAAATTTGTACAATTGAAAAAGGAATCGTACCTTTGTGGAAAAAAAGTATGGCAAAGGAAAGAATCAAGGTCAATGTGCCGGCAACAGCAATAGCCGCGCAGCTACGTAAGGATGAGAAGTTTTCACAAGGAGTCAGGTTGTATGCGGTCTATCAGG
>JAISWE010000130.1 GCA_031271175.1 Bacteroidales bacterium
GAGGTAATTCCTGGGATGAAACGGTTAATGATGTGATAAATTTATTGAAAGAGATTAAACACATGGGGCTTAAAATTTTATGACTTATGGCGGGTTTCATTCAATTATAGTGCGCTATAACTCGAAAAAAATACGACTTACAGCGAGGTTTGTCAAATTATATTTGGCTGTAACGATAAAAAAATATACCTTTACAGCGAATTATAATTAGTCATAATATGATGCAAATGATTGGTAGAAAAGAGGAAAGAGCAGATTTGGATCGTCTTACAGAGTCGGAAAAATCCGAATTTGCAGTAGTTTTTGGTCGTCGAAGAGTGGGAAAAACTTATTTAGTGAATGAATATTTTGATAAAAAATTTACTTTTTATCATACGGGAATGGCAAATACCGAAATGGCGACACAACTGAAAAATTTTAATTCTTCGTTACTCAAATATGGGAACATGCCATATCCCGAAGTTACTACTTGGCTTGAATCGTTTGGACAGCTCATTCATTTACTGTCGAATACAAAAAAGAGAAGAGGCGGCAAGAAAGTGGTTTTTATCGACGAAATGCCATGGTTAGATACGCCGCGTTCGGGATTTATACAGGCGTTGGAATATTTTTGGAACTCCTGGGCTTCGAGCCAAAACGATATATTATTGATTGTCTGTGGTTCTTCCACATCATGGATGATGAATAAACTGATAAAAAATCACGGAGGATTGCATAACAGAGTTACCTGGCAAATTCATTTATCTCCATTCAATCTTGGCGAATGTGAAGAATATTTTCAGAAACATAATATAGAAATGAACCGTCACCAGATAGTGGAAAATTATATGATTTTTGGAGGCATTCCATATTACCTGTCTTTGATACAAAAACAGTTTAGTATGGCGCAAAATATTGATAATTTATGTTTTGCACAAAAAGGAATGTTAAAAAATGAATTTGAAAATCTTTATGCTTCGTTATTCAAAAACCATGATAAGCATGTGAAAATAGTGGAAGTTTTAAGTAAAAAGGCAAAAGGTTTGACGCGCGAGGAAATTATTGAAAATGTCCAATTGTCGAATGGTGGCGGCTTGACTAAAACACTCGAAGAGTTGGAATTATGTGGGTTCATTCGCCGATATAAAGCATTCGACAAGCTGGAAAGGCAAAGTTTATTTCAATTAACCGATTTTTTCACGTTGTTTTATTTCAACTTTATGCGTAATAGCAAGTTTGACGATGAACATTACTGGACAAATTTTATCGAAAATGCACGTCATCGTACCTGGTCGGGATATGCTTTTGAACAGGTTTGTCTGGCGCATTTGCCTCAGATAAAGAGGAAACTCGGTATTTCGGGCATACTGGCAAATACCGCTTCGTGGCGCAGCAGAGAATCCGAAAACGGCGCACAAATTGATTTATTGATAGCGCGAAACGATAAAGTAATTAACCTGTGTGAAATAAAATTTTCTAACAGTCAGTTTGTTATTGATAAAAAATATGACGAAAATTTGCGAAACAAACGAGAAACATTCAGACGCGAAACAAAAACAAACAAAGCCTTACATTTTACAATGATAACTACTTACGGTGTCCAGCACAACGCATATTGGGGCAATATTCATTCGGAAGTGACGATGGATGATTTGTTTGTGGTATGATTAAAACAATATCTTCCATCCTGCATGCAAGAAATCAAATACAAAGGTAAAATGTTGTTGCATATTTTTGTGCCGGTTTCTTCGCAGGTGCATCGTTGTAATGGCAAAGTGTTCGACCGCAATGCGGATAGCGATTTGGTTCCGTTTTTATCAACCGTTCGCGTTGGGGAAGTCCTTCGTTGAAAGGCGCTGAAATTCTTTGAGAAAATACAACTCAAATCCTGTTGAAATCCAAGACGCAAATTTCAATGCAACATCCTTATGCACAGACGTTCCGCCGTTCCGAAGAACGTTACCGTTATGCAAAAAACCTCCTTTCCGGACGGCAATCGCCGGAACAGTCAAGCAATGGCAAAAATAGCGGCGCTATTTGCTTCTGAGTCTTTCCTTATGCTTGGTTACTTGTCGACCGAGCGATTCGATTCCCTTGTTAAATGCATCTTCAAAGGTTTTGGACTGTTTTTTGACAAACAAGTCATTGCCCGGAATGGACAATTTGATTTCCACGATTTTGTTTTCGTCGTTTTGAACATTTTCCAAACGCAAAAAAACTTCTGCGCTTATGATGCCATCGAAAAATTGCACTAACTTAGTGATTTTCTTGTTAATGCGTGTTATTAACTTCTGGTCGGCGTCAAAATGTACCGAATTAATTTTAATCTCCATAGACTTTTTTGTTTTATGCCCGTGGATGGGCTTGTTGATAAATTTTTTTAATCCGTTTCAGGCTGTTATGCGTATAAACCTGTGTCGCAGCCAGACTGGCATGGCCTAACATTTCTTTGATGGCGTTTAAGTCGGCTCCGTTATCAAGGATATGGGTGGCAAAACTGTGGCGCAACACATGCGGGCTGCGTTTTTTCTGAGTGGTAACGGCGCCCAGCCATCTTTCGGTCAGTCGTTGCACCCATCGTGGATACAGCGGTTTTCCCGAATCCAGCACAAACAGCCATTCCGTAGAAGGGAAAGCCGTCTTTTTGGCTGACAGGTATTCGGTCAGAGGTTGGGCAAATTCCGGCAGCAGTGGAATGATCCGCTGCTTGTTTCGCTTGCCCAGCACTTTTACCGTCATGCCGGCCACATCAACGTCATTTTCCCTGAGATGGATCAGTTCCGACAAACGCATCCCCGTCAGGTAAAAGAGTTCCATGATGGTTTTGTCCCGAATGGCGGAAAAATCACTTGTTGCTGAAATCTGTTCCAGCATGTTATCCATTTTCTCGGCGGTAACGAACACAGGAAGGCGCTTGTCCATTTTCAGCAGACTTGCCTTTTCCATAGGATTGACTTCCAACAGGTTCTCCTTGAGCATATATCGATAAAAAGAACGTAAGGTTGTTATTTTCCGGTTAACGGAACGGGGTGCATCGCCTCCGACAACCAACTCAACAATCCACTGTCTGACATGCCTGAAATCGGCCTCCCCTATCGAGCGGTTATTTTCATGCAAAAACCCGTCAAATTGGGAAAGGTCTCTGCGATAGGCTGCTATCGTATGGGGCGAATACCGTTTTTCGTATTCCAGAAAGCGTATATACGAATCCATGTATTCCATATCCTGCAATGACAAGGTAACAAACCTGCGTTTCGTATTATTCCTGCGACTGGAACATCTTCTGGACGTAAATGGCATGGCGAAATTCTTCTCTTCTCTTTACGGAAGGTTTTTCAAACGCCTGACGCGCCCGGATCTCTTTGACAGTACCCGTCTTTTCAAATTTCCGCTTGAATTTCTTCAAGGCTCTTTCAATATTTTCGCCTTCTTTGATAGGGACAATGATCATAGATGAATTTTGATTTATTTACTATTTTAAAAGGGCGGCAAAGTTAATGGATTTCTTTTAAAAAGAAAAATTTTTTTTTATTTTCAAAGAAAAATCTTACTTTTGCAAAAATAACGCAAGTGTATGTTTCAGACGAAACATGAAGTTACGGTTTTTAATTCATCATTCATCATGTCCACTATTATTTCTATTACAGGCGATTTGGGTAGCGGAAAATCGACCGTATCGGGACTTCTGCAACAGCATCTCCCGTACGATTACATCTACACCGGCGCTATCCAGCGGAAGATAGCCGAAAAATACGGTATGACGACTACCGAACTCAACCGGTATGCAGAAACGCATCCGGAAATAGACGAAGAGATAGATGCCACTTTCCGTTCGCTAAACAGCGCCTCCGGCCTGATTGTAGATTCGCGGCTGGCATGGTTCTTCATTCCCGCATCGTTCAAAGTTTTTCTGAAAACCAACCTGATGATATCCGCCGAAAGGATCGCGCAGGACAAACGGCGGAAAAATGAACAGTATGCCTCTGTCGAAGATGCCGCGCATGGCATTATGGAAAGAAAACGGAGCGAAAACAGACGCTACATGGAACTGTACGGCGCCGACTGTGCAAACATGACGCTTTTCGACCTGACAGTGGATACCTCCTTTGTGACGCCCGAACGGGTGGCCGGGATCATATTGGAAGCATACCAGCAATGGCAAGCAGGAAAAAGCTATACAAAAGCCTTCCTGTCTCCTCAAAACCTGTATCCCACCAGGTCGGTGAAGAAACTGTGGGCATGGGACATGACCGACCAGCCGGTGCAGGCTGTCCATGCAGATGCTTGCGATTATATCATCGACGGGCATCGACGGGTGTCAGACGCGCTGAAAGAGAATCAGGACCTGCTGCCGGTAATGTATCTCGACAGTAAGGCATTGTACAGTCCGGACATGACCTGGGGAGAACATGTTGTCCAGATTTTGGATCCAGAAGTGATACACGAATGGGAACAGTTTCATTCATTCCGGTACCTGACATATCCCACCAAAAGCTGATGGAGAATATTTTGGGAAAAATCATTGCCGACAAGCGTCGGGAAGTGATCCGGGCGAAAGCTGAAAAACCTTTCGGTTGCATATTGCGCGAAGCCGAAGCAGAAGCCCGCCGGCCCCTGTCGTTCAGGGCTGCTCTGCAACAGTCCTCTTCCGGCATCATAGCGGAATTTAAACGCAAGTCGCCGTCCAAAGGATTCATCCATGCCGACGCGCAAGTAAGGAAGATTGTTCCCGGTTATGTACAGGCCGGCGCTGCCGCTCTGTCGGTACTTACAGATGCAAGCTATTTCGGGGGATCGCTGAACGATTTGGCCGAAGCCCGGCAAGTCGCCGATATTCCCATTCTCCGGAAGGACTTTATCATCGACGCTTATCAGATTTGCGAGGCTAAGCTGTATGGAGCGGACGCCGTCCTGCTGATCGCAGCGGCCTTAAGCATGGAACAGACATGCGAACTGGCCGATTTCGCGCATCATCTGGGGTTGGAAGTGCTGCTTGAAATACATCACTGCGGCGAACTGGACTATTGCCGCGCTCCTGTAGATGTGACAGGTGTGAATAACAGGAATTTAAACACTTTCGTCACCGACGTGCAGACCTCCCTCGACCTGGCGTCGAAAATTCCGGCACAGCAGCTGAAGATTTCGGAAAGCGGCATTTCATCGCCGGAAACCGTAAAAATACTACGACAAGTGAATTATGTCGGTTTCCTGATGGGCGAAAACTTTATGAAACAGCCGGATCCCGCACTGGCGCTGCAACAGTTCATCAGCGCCCTATGAAAATAAAAATATGCGGGATGCGTGATCCGGAGAATATCCTGGCCATAGCCGGTTTGCAACCCGATTACCTGGGATTTGTTTTTTACCGTCCGTCCGTTCGCTATGCAGGCGAAATGGATCCGTCCGCCGTTCATGCCTTGCCGTCCGACATCCGGAAAACGGGGGTTTTTGTCAATGCGTCGGAACAGTTCGTGACAGACGCCATCAAACGTTACCGGCTCGACCTTGTCCAGTTACATGGCAGCGAATCGCCCGAGTTGTGTCGCGCTGTCCGGCGGATAGTGCCTGTTATCAAGGCTGTCAGCGTAGGATCGGCAGAAGATATTATTCGCCTGACCCCCATCTACCGGTCTGTTGCCGATTACTACCTTTTCGATACCCGCACCCGGCTGACGGGGGGATCGGGAAAACAGTTCGACTGGTCGGCGCTGACCGCCTACACCGGCGACCTTCCCTTCTTCCTGAGCGGCGGCATTGGTCTCGCCGACGCCGAACGGATAAAAAATCTCTCTCATCCGCAATTATATGCCATTGACATCAACAGCTGCTTCGAAACAGCGCCGGGAATGAAAGATACCGCTTCCGTGAAAAACTTTCTTTCCTCCCTGAAAGGTGCAGGAAAAACATGAATGCGGGCAATGGCTTCCGGAGCGTTATTTCTTTTTAGGCGCCAGCAAGGGAAAGGATACGATATGCCCAAACTGGTATATGTCCTTCATTTTGCTGATCATGACATTGTTGTCAATGCCGGCCGATATTTCCACTATCTGGGGAATACGGTAATAGACGATATTGGAGGCCTGCTCCGGTTGATGCTGCGGCGGAATACGGACTTCGCCCGTACGGTACCACACCTCTTTTGCTCCGGCGGTATTTTGGGTTACGATACCTGCCTTTTCCGAAAACCGGAACAGTGGAGTGACGCCTGCTTTCTCCGGCAGCGCCGAATAGGTATAAACATAGCGGTTTTCCGTTCTTAACCCGTTGAACAGCGACAGCAGTTGCTCTTCCTGTATATCGAAAGCCTCAAGCACCTGTTTTATCGCACTGCCGTCGAGGCTGTGGTCGATGTTGCCGGTAATAACGTTCAGACGGCCTTTGCGAAGATCAAATATCTGTTCCGCCGCTTCGCGCGCCTGTTCTTCGGTCGATTTTCCCGTTACCTTGCGCTGCAACAGCGGGATTTTCACAAAAGCCGTGTCGGTCAGGATGGTTTTGTAAACGGTATCTACTCGTTCAATGACGGTGCTTTTAACGGCGGCATTCATAAAGTGGATATCGCCGCTGCTGCTTCCCGCAGAACGGCTGTTGACCAGTACATGGTCGGCAGACAGGTCCATCAGAAGGCCTTCTTTGGTGAAATGCAGCAAACGGTCGAGATTGGCCGGATAATCAATGAACGAAAGAGCATATAGCTGGCTGTTATCTACTTCCTGCCTGTCGTATATGCGAATAGAGGCGATTTGCCAGTTTTCCGAATCTTTCAGCGGCACATCCCGTATGCCGAGCATCCGGGTAGCATATTCGGCGTAAGGACCTCTCTTGACAAAGGTTTTCACCATTTCAACTTCAAAATACAGGCGGGTCTGCGGCAATCCGTACACCAATGCACTGTATCCGACAGCGCCGGAATAGGGGGATATGACGGTTTCATTTTTGTTTTTAGTGCTTGCACACGCAACCAGCAAACTGAGGGCAATAAGAGAAAAAATATTTTTCATGTGATGTTTCCTTTTTCAAAGTAACGGACAGGGAGAGACAAATATTGTTTTATGACGAAAATTGGCTAAATCTTTTTTTGAGGTGCTATTGCCTTTTTTGATTAGGGGCCATAAGATTAAAAGATGAGTAGGATTTCGGGATTTTCCACCTTCGGAGGGGAACGCAGGAAAGCGAAAAGTCCCGCAGGGACAACACTTTATTAACCGTATGCTTTAGCTTACGGTTGGGCCATCACATCAGAGAAAAGTCCCGCAGGGACAACACTTTATTAACCGTATGCTTTAGCTTAC
>JAISWE010000171.1 GCA_031271175.1 Bacteroidales bacterium
CGCTGTGGACTTCAACATCCCGCTGATCACCAACGCCCGATTAGCCAACGCTTTCCTCACCGCCATCTGCAAAAACAGCCTCGACGACATAAAAATAAAAAGCTGGGACGAATATTAAAAAGGCGCAACAGCAGGAAACCGAACATGATGTTTGATACTGTCGCTTTCTGATTTGCGATCGGCGAGGGTTTACACGCTGTTTGTCGCTTCGATAAATCTCCATTTTTCCCGCATGTCTTTCCGCAGGGTTACTTGTCGGAAGCGTTGCCGTTTCAGAATGTCGGCGGTAAGATGGGGAAGCGCCTCGTTAATTTCGAGATAGAGGTAACCTTGCGGTTTCAGTTGTTGTTGTGCAAACAGAGCGATGTGTTCGTAGAAAATCAGGGGATGGCTACCGGGAAACAGGGCTTGGTGCGGTTCGTACCGGCATACCCTTTCGTGCATGAACTGCTTGTCTTCCTGTGTTACATAAGGCGGGTTGCTTGCGATAATATCGAAACGCTCCGCCGGGAACAAAAGTGCGGCCGTAGCGGAAAGAATGTCCCCGCGGACGAAATGTACCTGAACACGGTTTAGGGCGGCATTATGCGCCGCCACTTCCAGCGCCGGCTGAGAAATATCCATCGCCCACACTTCCGCAGAGGGCAAAGCAGCGGCAAGGGCGACTGCCATACACCCGCTTCCCGTACCGATGTCAAGGATTTTTAACGGCAAAGCGCTTGCAGAAGTCCGAGCTTGGAAGCGGCGTACGATCATTTCCGTCAGTTCTTCCGTTTCGGGGCGAGGAATCAGCACATCGGGGGTAACTTTGAATCTTAGCCCGTAAAATTCCGTTTCGCCGGTCACGTACTGCACCGGACAATGTTGCTTCAGGAGCCGTATGGCGTCCTGCAATCCGTCAAGCTCTTTTGCGGAAAACGCTTTTTCCCGCAAACAGGCCTCTGCCGGCGATAGCTTCAAATAGTGCGACAGCAGGATGCGCACCACGCTTTCCAGTTCGTCGGCGGCATAAACATCCGACAGTTCGTTTTTCATCCTCTGGATCAGTCGGTTCATTACACGGCTATCTCTCCTTTGATGTGCGGATGCGGGTAGTAGTTTTCGACGGCAATGTCGTCGAAGCGGAAGTCGAAAACGGAAGTTACCGCAGGATTAAGTCTCAGCATGGGCAGCGGGCGCGGTTCGCGCGTGAGTTGCAGTTTTACCTGTTCGATGTGGTTCAGGTAGATGTGGGCGTCGCCGAGGGTATGGATAAATTCTCCCACTTGCAGGCCTGTCGCCTGTGCCGTCATAGCGGTAAGCAGCGCATAGGAGGCAATGTTGAAAGGAATGCCGAGAAAGATGTCGCAGCTGCGTTGATAGAGCTGGCACGACAGTTTTCCGTTGGCCACGTAAAACTGAAACAGCACGTGGCAGGGAGGGAGCGCCATTTTGTCGATGTCGCCGGTGTTCCAGGCGCAGACAATGTGGCGGCGCGAGTCGGGATTTTCGCGAATGGATTGCACCACCTCGCTGATTTGGTCGATATGACGGCCGTCCGATGCCGGCCATGAACGCCACTGGTAGCCGTACACGGGACCCAATTCGCCTTGTGAGTCGGCCCATGCGTCCCAGATGGTTACTTTGTTGTCGCGCAGATAGGCTATGTTGGTGCTGCCTTGCAGAAACCACAACAATTCGTGGATGATGGAACGGATATGCAGTTTCTTGGTAGTGAGCAGGGGAAATCCCTTCGACAGGTCAAACCGCATCTGATAGCCGAAAACACCGATGACCCCGGTTCCCGTGCGATCGTTTTTTTTAACGCCGTTTTCCAAAACATGTGACAATAAATCCAGATAAGCCTTCATTGAGCAAGTATAAAATATGATTTACGGTAATAGGGCTTCAAGTATTTTTCCGAAAAAGAAGAAAAGAAAGAGATATACCGCAGCTACGGTAATAAAAGACAGCATCAGGAAGCCGTTCCGCTTGCTTTCCGCGATGTTCAGTACCTCGGTGATGCCGCGCCAGTACAGGTAAACCGAATAGAATGCAAGCACAATCATTTCCTTCAGGTAGGGAAAGGGAAACAGTTCTACGACGGCAATCAGGAGGCAGGTAATGCCCGATGAATAGGCCAGCAGTGCAAAAATGCCCTGCAAGTTGCGCACGGTTATGGGAATCAACGCATTGATAAGATAGGAAGACAGATACAGACCTGTGCTCAACGTACAGAGCAGCAGACTGATTTTACGAAGCACAAAAGCGACGGACAAATCGAAACGGGAAGCGAACAGTACCGCGCCCAGCAGCGTGCAAATCGCTACCATACACAGCAGAGGAACGACAAACTCCCGGAAAATACGGTTTCTGCTCTTTTTTTCCGTTGCAACCGTGATCCAGTGTTCGTGGGGATGCACCAGCAACTCGCGTATGTGATAAAATACATTCATCGTGAAAATTCAAAATTACGCGATCATGTGAAGCACTCAAAACCTCCGGTTCTCACGGTTTTATCTCCATTATGCGGCTGATGTCGCTTTGTGCATTCGGGATAGCGACGCTTTTTTTCAGTAAAGTCTTCAATTCGGCGCAACAGTCATTGATAACGGTATCACTGTTCTTCATCATTACAATTTTGAGATTCAACCTTGTCAAACTGATTTTGAGCGCTAAAAAATTCCATGAAAACTCCTTCGAATGAAAAATCACATATTCGCAAACGCTGTCGGGAATTGTGTCTATTGTGTTGGCTGTATATATCATGGCATTTCACTACTAATATCATCCACCGTCAGGTACACGGTTGTCTGGTTAAGCATCTGATAGGCAATTTCGCCGTAAACTACGGGGCCGTGCATCTTTTGCAGGTACTGTGCGCAGATGTCCGGCTGGATGAAGTTGCCGATGCAGGTGATCGAGAAGATGATTTTTTCCCCCGTCAGCGTCGGTTCCGTCAACTTCGGATCTATTTCGGCTATCCGATAGTTCAACGATTGAAATACCGGCGCCGACAGATATACTTCTTTTTCGGTGATCCCGCAGCACACCACATTGATCATGGCTCCGGAATAGTTGGCCACAAACGGCATTTGAGTGTTGAAGCCCGTTTCGCGCAAATATTCCGCAAAGTTCCGCTTTTTGCCGTTGATCAAGGCCTCGGTCACTACCATGCTGCTTTGTTCGAAAGCAATGTCGTCGCCTTTTCCTTGTATGTAAGGGTTGAAGATGTGCAATTCGGCATATTTCGTTTCCGGCAGTTCGATGTGCATGGCAAAAGCCTTGTCGGTAGAAGGTTTGGCATCGATGCCCGACACGGCGTAAGATGGCTCCGTCATGATGGTATCCAGCGGGCGTCCCGCCACCCATCCTGCCATCGGGCGTCCCGAAAAATTTTCATAGTAAACGGCGTTCAGGGAAAAAGCGGTCGACACTTCACTTCCGAAAGGAAAAATGATAATGGTGAATACATTTCCGAGCCGTTCGGCGTCCATGTATATGCGGTGGATATTGGAACTGTCGTATGCTTGAATGGTTGAATTTACAACATAATCGGGAAGGCGGGTTACGAAAAGTTTATCATACGAGGTTACCTGATGTTCGGGATAGAGAATAAAAAAAGGAGTGGTTCCTCCGATCCAGTTGCCTTTGGGCAACTGCGACAATAGAGCGAAATCACCTGCCAGCAGCAAACGTTCTCCTTTCAAAATCATAGCCGACGCTTCTTCCGGTGTAACTAAACTTTGGTTCATCATTAATCGATTGATTATAACATGTTATTAAAATTAGTACTCAAGGGCAAGTATCTTGTTCAAATCTTCGCGGGCATTGGGTATGTTGACGCTTTTTTTCAACAATCCGCGCAATTCATTACAACATTCGTGTTTGACGGCCTCGCTATGATTGAACATATTTATTTTCAGCCGCAAGCGCGTAAGATTTATTTTCAGTGCAAAAAAATTCCACTCACAATCTTTCGTTTCGAAAATAATTTGCAAATATAAGCAATCTGGTATTTGATCAATGATTTCCGTCTGTTTCATGGTTATGAAGGTTTTGAAACAACAGCGTCATCCACCGTAAGATACACTGTTGTCTGGTTAAGCAGTTGATATACTATTTCGCCGTAGGTAACCAGTCCGTTTATGTTTTGCAGGTAGTTTTCGCAAAAATCGTTCTGCTTGTAATTGACGATGCAGGTCAATGAGAGCAGGATCTTTTTGCTGAGCAGCGAAGGCGCAACGACGGCAGGATCGATGACGCCCGTGCGGTATTTGATTGTGGGAAATACCGCCGCATAGAGGAATACGGTGTCCTCTTCGATGCTGCGGCACGAAACATTGATCATGGCTCCTGCGTAGTCGCCTACCAATGGAAATCGCCGGTGGTTGAAATTGATTTTCCGCAAATACTCGGCGAAATTTTGTTTTACGCCGTTAATGCAGGCCTCTTTCACCACCAAACCGCTGCTCTCGAAGGTGATGTCATCACCCGTTCCCTGTGTGTAGGGGTTGAATATCTGTATCTCGGCATATTTGTCGGGGGGAAATTCCACGTGCATGGCCACCGCTTTGTCGCTATATGCCTGCACCTGCCGGCCGGAAAAAGTGCGACCCGTATTTCTCACGTCCCACGATATCCATCCGCAAAGGGGTTGCCTTCCGAAATGGTTATAAGACATTACCGAGGCGGAAAACTCGAAATGAGGCTCCGAATCGAACGGTATAATTACGAATGTGAATCCGTTTTCGGGTGCATCGGCAAATATTTCCTTGAAACTGTTGACGTCGTACTCCTGAATCGTCGTTTTGGTAACAAAATCGGGCAACGGCTGAATGAACAACTGACGGTCAAGTGTGATTTTCTGCCCCGGCAGGATCGCATTCTGTGCAGTACCGGCAATCCAGTTCCCTTTCGGCAAACCCGCCAAAATTTCATAGCTGCCTGCAATAAATAGAGGAATCCCTTTTTCTATCATGGCAGCCGCTTCCGCTTGTGAACATATCGATTGATACATCATGATACCAGACCTGAATAAACGCACAAATATAATCATATTATTGCACATCACAATAGGTTTTGATATTTTTTTGCGTATCCCCTATGGGAAACGGTTAAATTTGAATGACTTGTCGTTTATACCGCCTGATACATTTTCCCGGGAAGGCTGCGCACATTTCCTTCCAATTCAAGATTCAGCAAGGTGATGGACACCTCGCTTATCGGCATTTTAAGGCTGAAACTCAGTTCGTCGATACTGCTTTCCCTGTGTTCTTTGAGATATTTCAGTACTGCCTCTTCCTGTGGCGAAAGGTGAGGGAAGATTTCCTGCTGAACGGGGATTTTTTTGACGGTTTTTTGATCCCAGTTCATCAAATATTCAATATCTTCCACCGATTGGAGCAGAGACGCGCGATGGGTTTTGATCAGTCGGTTGCATCCGGCCGAACATGGATCGGACAGGCGTCCCGGAAAAGCGAACACATCGCGGTTGTAGGAGTTGGCGATGTCGGCGGTGACAAGCGCTCCGCCTTTTTCTCTGGATTCTACCACCACGGTAAAGTCCGATAGACCTGCGATCAGCCGGTTGCGCCGTACAAAATTGTTGCGGTCGATAGGGGTGTCGCTCAGAAAATCGGTCAGCAACGCCCCGCCTTCACGGACGATTTCGCGTGCCGTATCCGTGTGTGCGGCAGGATATATTTGCGAAATACCGTGTCCCAGTACGG
The DNA here is from genome assembly GCA_031271175.1 of Bacteroidales bacterium. GTDB lineage: Bacteria > Bacteroidota > Bacteroidia > Bacteroidales > UBA4181 > JAIRLS01. The sequence goes on from JAISWE010000171.1 coordinate 5,712, forward strand.
CAATGGTAGGCAAACGGTTGCGGAGCGCCGCACGGTGAGCGCAGATATCAATGCCGTAGGCCAGCCCGCTGACAATTATCGGGTGATGATCGCGCCGGCACAGTTCGTCCACCAGTTGGTTGCACAAGTCCCGGCCATACGGCGTAGCTTGCCGCGTGCCTACAATACTCGCTATTTTCGGATAGTTGAAATCCACCGTTCCCCTGTAGAAGAAAATGACGGGCGAGTCGGCGCAGTGGCGCAGCCGGTGCGGATAGTCGTCGTCCAGATAATATGAATAGCCGATGTGGTGTTTGTGGATAAAGGCCATTTCTTTTTCAGCCCTTTTCAGCACATCCTGTAGCGCTATCGCCTGTGCCAGTCCTTCGCCTATGCCCGGAATTTTCATCAGTATGTTTTTCTTTTCGCGGAATACCGCTTCCACGCCTCCGCAGTAGGCAATCAATTTTTTGGCCATGATATCACCTATGCCCGGGATCAGGCTTATGCCGATTTTGTATATCAAGTCCGGCATGACAGGGCAATTAAAGTTCGATGCACTGCTTGTTGCGGCTGCTTTCAACGGCTGCCTCAATCAGTTTGACGACATTCAACGCCTGTTGCGGCAATACTTCCGGTTCGGCGCCATGCCTCAATACCTGATAAATATTGTCGTAGTAGGCGGCATAGTTTCCGGCTACGGTTTCTATCTTTCCTTTGATGTGCAAGCCTTCCGTACCGGTGTTCAGTATGCCCCACCATTTTTCGCTCTCCTGTCCCCAGCCGGGCATAGTGGGGTTTCCGCCTCGATTTAATGCCTCTTCCTGCGGATCAATCCCATATTTCAAAAACGAACCCTGCGTACCGTGGAGGGTATAGCGTGCGCCCTGTTCGCGTACAAGGTAACTTGCCTTAAGGGTAACCTTTATGTCGGGATATATCAGTTTGATGTGGTAATAGTCGTCTATTTCGCTTCCGCCCCGCAGACTGTCGATATCCGCCCAAACCGCTTCGGGCATTCCGAACAGCACAAGCGCCTGGTCGATCATGTGCGATCCCAGATTGTAGGAAAGCCCTATGCCTTGCAGGACGGATTCCTTCCATGTGTCGGGCTGTATGCAGTTGCGAAAACGCATATAATTGGACTCAAACTCCACCAGCCGTCCCAACAACTGGCTGTCGATCACCTTGCGAACCGTAAGAAAATCACCGTCCCAGCGACGGTTTTGAAATACGCTCAGCATCAAACCCTTTTTATAGGCAAGTGCTGCAAGTTCTTCTCCCTGCTCAAGCGTCTGTGTGAACGGTTTTTCCACAATCGCATGTTTTCCAGCTTCCAGCGTTTTCCGCGTCAGTTCGTAATGCGTATCGTCGGGCGTATTGATCACCACTAATTCCGTTCCGTCGTCGGAAAGCATTTCTTCCAGCGACCGGAAAACCGTGACTTCGGGATATATTTTGCGAGACTCGTTTTTCGTGCGTTCAAGAACGGCATGAAGACAAAAACCGGCATGATGTGCCACTATCGGAGAATGGAACACTTTCCCCGACATGCCGAACGAGGCCAAACCGACATGTATCTTATCCATGACTGCATATTTATGTTAACTGCAAAAATAAATAAAAAATCGGAAAATGAAGATTTTTTCCTATTTTTGTTACATGAAATCTCAAACTGTTTTTGTTACCGGAGGTACCGGACTGGTAGGCTCTCACTTGATTTTCGCTCTCTTGCAGAAGGGCTACGGCGTGAGAGCGCTCAGGCGTTCATCGAGCAATACCCTGCAAGTGCTGAAAGTTTTTGAATATTATTCATCCGAAGCGGCTGCCCTGTTTGAAAAAATCGAATGGACGGAAGGGAGCTTGTTCGACTATGCGGCGCTGTGCGAGTCGATCGCCGGTTGCAGCCATGTTTACCACTGCGCCGCCATTGTTTCCTTTGAAGGAGGTAACAAGGCGCAAATGCTGACCACCAATATCAGGGGAACGGATAATATCGTGAATGCCTGCCTTGCAGAGAAGATTCCACTGTGTTTTGTAAGTTCCGTAGGCGCTTTGGGACGCAGCGAAACCGGACAGGCGGTAACCGAAAACGATATATGGCAAAGCGAAAAAGGCCGTTCCGCCTATTCCTACAGCAAATTCAAATCGGAAATGGCGGTGTGGCGGGGAATAGCGGAAGGATTGAAAGCCGTCATCGTAAATCCTTCCGTCATATTGGGGCCGGCCGATTGGAAAAAGGGCAGTGCTTCTTTCTTCTCTTTGATCGCCGGAGGAATGCGCTTTTATCCGCCCGGCATCAACGGATTTGTGGACGTTCGCGACGTCTGCCGGTGCATGATTCAACTGGTGGAAGAAGCTTGCTACGGCGAACGGTATATTCTTTCGGCGGACGAATGGAGCTATTGCGAATTGTTCGCCCGGATAGCCGCAGGAATACACGTCAAGGCGCCTTCTGTCCGTATAGGGTACCGGACATTGAGGGTTGCCTGCTTTCTATCAGGAATAATGGCCGGGTTGACGGGCAAAAAAGCGCTGCTAACCAAGGAAACCGTTCAGTCTGCCGTCCGCAGCAACCGCTATTCGAACCGGAAACTGAGGGAAACCATTGTTTTTAGCTTTACCCCGCTGGAAAAAACCATCGAGGATTGTTGCACCTTCTTTCTCAAGGCAAAACAGGGAAGATGATCCCGTGTGTCCGGATCACCGGCAATTTTTTTCCATCAACCGGCGGATGATTTCATTTTGGAAGAAAACCATTAAAAGTTACGGACATTTTCTCCATCAATTCATCAGAAGCTTTTCTGCCGGTTTCATATTTTTTATTCCTTAACAACGTTGCCCTTATTCAATACAAGTCTTTTCCTGTTTTCTCACTTTTTTCTGGTTGTTTTTAGATCAGTTTAATATCAATTAGTTACCAGAAAGTTTTTTGTTTTTTGGGTGTCCCATTGAGAAAAACAGGAGTCCCTTTGGGGAAAAGGTATGCCCCTTTGAGAGAAAGGTATATAGGTTTTAGGTAAAAGGTATATAGGTTTTAGGTAAAAGGTATATAGGTTTTAGGGAAAAGGTATATAGGTTT
>JAISWE010000122.1 GCA_031271175.1 Bacteroidales bacterium
TTGTAATATGCCGTTAATACCCGCTCCTTAAACTCTTCCGTATAAAATTTCCTTTCTCGTCTTACCATAACTTTATTGCTTTTTTTACTCTCCTTTTTTGTAAAGCTATTTCAGGACAAGACATACCTCAAGTATTTTTGTACGATTTTAATTGTTTCCATTGCTTCTTTTACATCGTGTACCCGCAAGATGTCCGCTCCTTGCAGCAATGCGAGGGTATGTACCACGCTGGTACCGTTCAGCGCCTGTTGGGGATCGGTTTCGAGAAGACGGTAAATCATGGATTTCCGTGAAACGGCTGCTAATATCGGACATTCGAAAATTTCCAACTGGCGCATCCCGTTAAGGATTTCGTAATTGTGATCCAGTGTTTTTCCGAAACCAAATCCTGCATCAATGATGATGTCTTTCAAACCCATTTGCCGTAAACGGAAAATCTGTTCGGTGAAAAACCGGATAAGATCGGTCATCACATCGTTGTATGCAGGGTGTTGTTGCATGTTTTCGGGTGTACCCTGCATGTGCATCAGTATGTAGGGTACGTTGAGTTCCGCTATGGTCTCAAACATCCGGTTGTCCATGGTGCCGGCGGAGATGTCATTGATTATGGCCGCCCCGTATTCGGTCACCATACGGCGGGCGATATCTGCGCGGTACGTGTCAATGGAGATTAACGTATCGGGGAAGTGTTTTCGGATAGCGGAAATTGCCTGTACCAAATGCAGTTCCTCTTCGGCGGCGGATGCCTGAAGGGAACCGGGACGGGTGGAAACAGCGCCCACATCAACTATAACAGCGCCTTCTTCCAATATGGTCTCACACCGATGCAATATAGCAGATTCGGTACAATAACTTCCACCGTCGTAAAACGAATCGGGCGTAACATTCAAAATCCCCATCACTGCGGGCTGATCAAGGTAAAGCAATTTACCGTTGCAATTCAGCGTGATTGGTTGGTCTTTCATTATTTTCATTAATACTGCAAATGTACGAAAAAATACTTTTCATGCATGTAAAAAAATAATTCATTATCCGATTGTCATTTTTTTACTTTACTTTTGCGGTTTTCTGATAAAAAATTAAATGCTGGAATACATCTTACGATTGTTTCGTTATTTTTCCGTTCACAAAGCCGCCTTGTGGGGTTTGCTGGCATTAAGCGTCGCACTGCTGGCGCTGGCTTCGCTTAGGATTCGTTTCAGGGAAGATATTTCGGGTTTTTTATCCGGAGGGCAAAACAGCGAGCGAATTAACCGCGCATGGCAACTTCTGGGAGCGACGAACAAACTGATAGTGAGCGTCTCTATGGCCGATACGGCTGCCATACCGGACATAGACGTGCTGACGGCAGCTATTGACCGTTTCGCGGAACAACTGTCCCGAAAGGATACGCTACATCTTATCCGAAAAACGGATTACAAAATTCATCAGCAGCAACGGATGGAAGTGACGCGGTTCATCGTGGAAAATATGCCCTGCTTCCTTACGGAAAATGATTATCAGCGCATGGATTCGCTACTGAACGAAGCTTATCTGCGACAACAGTTGAATGAAGGGAAACGGCTCCTCTCCTCCCCTGTCGGAATGATGCTTAAACAAAACTTCATGGCCGACCCGTTACACCTGTCGGCGCCACTGCTGCTGCGGTTACAGGACTTTCAAGCCGACGACCGGTACGGTGTTTACCACGACTACATTTTTACGAAAGACCGGAGAAAGGGCATCATCACTATTGAGTCGGCTTTTCCGTCGAGCGAAACCGGCAACAATGCAAGACTGATGGAAATGACAGGCAGTACGGCACGTGAAACGGAAGCCTTTTACGGCCACCGGATAAAGATCAACTGTTTCGGTACGATAGATATCGCCCTGACCAATGCGCGGCAAATCAAAAAAGACAGCCTGTTCTCCGGCATACTCGCAATAATACTGATTTTTGCGCTGCTGATTTACGTTTTCAGAAACTTCCGAAGCATTCTTGTCATTTTCGTTTCACTGCTTTTCGGATGGCTGTTCGCTTTCGGGCTGCTTGCCGTACTGAAAACCGAAATAGACCTGATTGTTGTGGGCATTGCCTCCATCATCACCGGCATTGCCGTCAATTACCCTCTCCATCTGCTGGATCATTACCGCCACGAACGGGACATGAAAACCGCCATCCGTCATATTGTTGTACCGCTCCTGATTGGTAACATCACTACTGTAGGCGCTTTTCTGAGCTTGACATTCATCAATGCCAAAGCCATGCGCGATTTGGGACTTTTTGCCTCTCTCCTGCTCGTCGGCACCATTCTCTTTGTACTGATTTTTGTACCTCACATGCGCTTTGCCGTTCCGGGAAAAAACAGCGTTCCGCTATTGGGACGCCGGGAATTTGCTCCTGAGAGAAACAGGTGGATAGTCTGGACGATCGTATTGCTGTCCGTCGTATTCGGTTTCCTGAGCCTCAACACGCATTTCGAAACCAACATGCAGACAATTAATTATATGACAGACGCCCAACGTGCCGAATTTGAGGAAACGATCGCCTCTCTCAACAACGGCGGCGAAACGGTTTATTTCGTATCCGAAGGCGCAACGCCCGACGAGGCGCTGACGGCATACGAACAGGCCAAACCGATGATGGACAGCCTGATGCAGACAGGAAGCATATCGCGGATGCACGGCATCGGAAACTTTCTTCCTTCCAAGCGTATGCAGCGGGAACGCATCGAACAGTGGCGCCATTTTTGGGATACCCATAGCGAGATACTTTCTCTGTTAACAAAATGCGCTGCCGAAGCGGGTTTCCGGAAAGATGCTTTTTCCGTTTTCGAAAACACGGTCAGACAATTACCGGAAGTGCACGATACAGACTACTTCTCGCCTTTGACGGAAATGATGGCTACCGGCTACCTTGCCCGGATGCCCGAACGGTTCATGGTGATGAACATCCTCCATACGCCCGAAAAACAGACCGATCGATTGGAACATATCCTGAACGGCATCAACAGCCGGTCGTTTGCCTTCGATGCTGGAACCATCAGCCGCAGCATCGTCGATACCCTGTCGGATGATTTCAACACCGTACTCTGCATCTGCGGCATCATCGTTTTCGTTTTCCTTTTTTTCACGCTGGGAAGAATCGAATTGAGCCTGCTGGCTTTTCTGCCGTTGTTGGCAGGCTGGTTCTGGATTCTGGGCATCATGAATATCTTCGACATCCGTTTCAACATCGTCAATATTATTCTGGCTACACTGATATTCGGACAGGGGGACGACTACACCATTTTTATCACCGAAGGACTGATCTATGAAAATGCTTACGGAAAAAAACTGCTGGCTTCGTACAGAAACAGTATCGTTCTGTCGGCGCTGATTATGTTTATCGGCATCGGCACGCTGATTTTTGCGCGGCATCCTGCCCTTCACTCCCTTGCGGAAGTGACGGTCATCGGCATGTTGTCTGTAGTGTTGATGACTTTTGTCCTGCCGCCGGTAGTTTTCCGCCTGCTAACCGCAAAGAAAGGCATGAGACGCCCCATGCCCGTCACCTTGCGAAACTTTCTGGCTACCGTATATGCCTTTTCCGTGTTTCTGATCGGCACTATCATCATCACCGTTGCCGGATTCTTTCTGCTCACCGTCAGTCCGAAAACGGAAAGGAACAAACTGCGCTACCATCGCATGATATGTCGTGCCGCCCGCTTCGTCATGAACCATTTTCCACAGGTACGGCTTATCTGTGAAAACCTTTCGGGCGAAACCTTTGAAAAACCGGCCGTCATCATTTGCAACCACCAGTCGCATGTCGATTTGATGTGCGCCTTGATGCTGCACCCGAAGATCATCGTCCTGACCAACGATTGGGTATGGAATTCACCATTCTACGGGAGACTGATCAAATATGCCGACTTCTATCCCGTGTCCAACGGAGTGGAAAAAGCCATCGACCGGCTACGGGGCGCCGTCGAAAGGGGATATTCCATCATGCTTTTTCCGGAAGGCACACGTTCTGAGGATTGCTCCATCAAGCGTTTCCACAAAGGGGCTTTTTATCTTGCCGAACAACTGCAATTAGACCTCCTTCCGCTGATGATTCACGGCATCGGACATGTCTTTCCCAAAAAGGAGTTCATGCTCCGCAAGGGAACGATACATGTCCGAATCATGAACCGCATCGCCCCGCAAAATCTGCACTTCGGCAGCCACTATGTCGAACGCGCCAAAGCTATCGGCAGACTGTACAGGGAGCAGTATTCGCAATGGGCAGAAGAAATCGAAACAGCCGATTACTACACGGATATGGTGTATCACAACTACATATACAAAGGGCCGGCAATAGAACGCAGTGTGAGGAAAAATTTGAAACGGCTGGATAAAACACTGATCGAACAACTTACCGGATACCAAAAAATAGGTGTAAAAAATTGCGGTTATGGGGAATTTTCGCTACTGTTGGCGCTCGTTTGCAAACATTCTGCCGTTACAGCCTCCGACCCGGACGGGGAACGGCTCGCCGTTGCCGCCCACTGCGCCGCCATACCGGCTAACCTGCGCTATACGGATGCCGAACTGTCCGACGACTGTTTCGACAAAGTAATCGACTATATGGCAATTGAACAAATAAAATAACGCCGGAACGATGAACAAACATTCCGGCGCCGTAATGAAAACAATAAAAATTAATTTTCAAAAAAATCTTTCACATTATCCACAGGAACAATGCTTTCAAGGAAGACGTAAGCACCTGTTTTTTCGGATTTTACCATTTTAATCACTTTGGTTACTCCTTTTCCGGTACCTTTCTGCTTTAACGTTGCGACTACTTTTTTTGCCATGGCTTAAACTATTTTATTTCTTTGTGAACCGTTACCTTTTTTAAAAACGGATTATATTTCCGACGTTCCAACCTGTCAGGCGTATTTTTTTTGTTTTTGGTTGTGATATAACGCGACATTCCCGGAATCCCGCTGTTTTTTTGTTCCGTACACTCCAAAATCACCTGTATGCGATTACCTTTTGCTTTCTTTCCCATTTCGACTTTATTTATAATATATAAAACCTTTTTCTACTGCGTTTTGCAAAGCAGCTTCGACACCTGTTTTGTTGATATTTCTAATGCCTGAGGCAGATACTTTCAACGTAATCCACTCATTGGACGAAGTCATAAAAAATCTCTTCTCAAAAAGGTTGGGATAAAATTTCCTTTTTGTTCTTCTTTTGGAGTGCGACACATTGTGTCCACCCATCACTTTTTTTCCGGTAATCTGACAAATTTTCGACATGATTGTATCAATATTTACTTTTCAATTTTCGGCGGCAAAGTTCCGAATAAAAATTGAAATTTCCAAAAAAAATAAAAAAAAATACTGCCGTCCGCAAAAAAATGCCCTATCGTATCCTCCCGAAAAAAAATGGAACGATTATTGAAGTCATATTTATTCATACTCATTTAAAAATCGACAATATCAAAAGATGTATCGTATCCTGTTTTGTTTCATGTTCTTGTTATCATGCGAATGTGCTTTTTCACAGGCAAAGCGTTTTACCGTCAGCGGGAATATTTCGGATGGCGCTACCGGTGAAGACCTGATCGGCGCAACAGTGTATGTGCAGGGATTGGAAACAGGTACAACTGCCAATGCTTACGGATTTTATTCCATTACACTTCCTGCCGGAAAATACCGGCTGGTATTTTCGTTTGTCGGATACAAACCGTTGACACGGGAAACAAATTTTGCTCGGGATGAGCGATTGAATATAAAATTATTTCCTGAAGTGGAAGAGTTGCAGGAAGTAGTGATTTCGTCGGAAGGGAAGAATGCCAACGTGATGCGCACCGAAATGAGCGTGGAACGCATCTCGATGAAAACCCTGAAGCGTATTCCTGCGCTGATGGGCGAGGTGGATGTTATCAAGGCCATACAGTTGTTGCCCGGCGTACAGTCCACCTCCGAAGGTTCTTCCGGATTCAGCGTCAGAGGCGGCAGCCACGACCAAAACCTGATTTTGCTTGACGAAGCCACCGTGTACAATGCCTCCCACCTGATGGGCTTTTTCTCGGTTTTCAACAACGATGCACTCAAAGATGTGGTGCTTTATAAGGGGGATATTCCGGCGACTTTCGGCGGACGGCTTTCGTCGCTGCTGGATGTCCGCAGCCGTGACGGCAACAACCAAAAATTCTCCGCAACGGGCGGAATAGGCACCATCTCCAGCCGCTTAACGGTCGAAGGCCCTATCTTCAGCGAAAAACTGTCCTATCTGCTCTCCGGACGGCGTACCTACGCAGATCTCTTCCTGCTGTTATCGAACAGAGCCGAACTGAGAAGTTCAAGGCTTTATTTTTACGACACAAACGGAAAAATCAACTATCGCATCAACGACAACAACCGCCTCTTTCTGGCGGCTTACCTCGGACGCGACAAATTTTCCAATCGCATTGCCGGAATGGATTTCGGAAACCAAACGCTGTCCCTCAGATGGAATCACATCTTTTCCCCAAAACTGTTTTCCAACTTCACCCTGATCGGCAGTTTCTATGACTATTACATCAAAGCCCAACTGACCGACCAACTGTCTATGGACTGGCAGTCCAAAATGCAGGATTTCGGTTTCAAAGCCGATTTTTCATGGCATATCAGCCCGAGTCATAACCTGAAATTCGGCTACCATGCCTTGCTACACAATTTCTCACCCGGAAAAGGCGGCGGTTTGGGCGAAAACTCTATCATTGCTCTATTCCGGCAACCGTGGCAACACGCATTGGAACACGCCGCATTCGTATCCAACGAAACAAAGATCCATCGACTGACGCTCAAATACGGTTTGCGTTACTCGCTTTTTCAAAATATCGGCAACGGCGAACAAATGTACACCCTCGAAAACTACGCCGTCAAAGATTCCGCCGTTTATGCCAAAGGCAGCGTATATCACAACACCGGCCAGTGGGAACCCCGACTGGGGATACTGTATGCCTTCAACAGTGTACATTCTATGAAAGCCAGCTACTCAAGAACGGTACAATTCATCCAGTTGGCATCCAATTCCGCCTCCGGTTCACCGCTGGACGTATGGTTCCAGTCCACCCCCAACGTCCCTCCTCAGTTGTGCGACCAGTTTGCGATAGGATATTTCAGGAATTTCCTCAACGACATGCTGGAAACATCCGTCGAAATATACTACAAAGATGTAAAACACGTGATCGACTTTAAAGACCATGCCAACCTGATAGGAAACACCCAATTGGAACGCGAACTCCGTTTCGGAAAGGGAAAAGCGTATGGGGTGGAACTGATGATTCGCAAGAACGAAGGCAAACTGAACGGATGGCTCAGCTACACCTTCTCGGCGGCAAGACGTAAAATCGACGACATCAACGATGGCAATTGGTATCGTTCCCCCTACGATAAACCCAACAACATATCGGTGGTAATGAACTACGAATTGTCACCGCGTATTTTCATTTCCGCCAACTGGGTATACGCATCGGGAATGCCCGTCACCTATCCCGTAGGACGCTACGAAATAGAAGGACGTTACGTCCCGGTGTATTCAAAGCGCAACGAATCGCGCTACCCCGACTATCACCGCCTCGACCTGGCTGCCGCATGGACTTTCAAAACCCCTCCGGGCAAACGCTTCAAAAGCGAACTGAACCTGTCCCTCTACAACGCTTACGGACGACATAACCCGTGGACTATCATGTTCAGACAGGAAGATGACAACCGAGATAAAACCTACGCTGAAGCCGTCTATCTTTTCTCGTTCGTGCCGGCTGTTACATGGAACTTCAC
>JAISWE010000203.1 GCA_031271175.1 Bacteroidales bacterium
TTCTTTTCTACCGAGCGATTCATTCCTACGGAATGAGTAGCCTTCATCTAATGAAGAATTACGAATTACGAATTACGAATTTACCTGCGCAAAGAGAAAATTTATTTACGCAAAGAGAAAATTTATCTACGCAAAGAGAAAATTTACCTGCGCAAAGAGAAAATTTATCTACGCAAAGAGAAAATTTATTTACGCAAAGAGAAAATTTATTTACGCAAAGAGAAAATTTTGTTCCGCACGTGTGCAATCGTCTTTCCCTGCAACCCGCCACATTTCAGCCCTTGCCGCAGCAGAAATCCAAAAACCGCTGACAGGGCATTCCACATTTTTCATTCAAAACGCAAAATGCTGCATTTTTAATTCTTCATTTCATGAAAAGGTTTTACATCTTTTGTACAGCCGTCTTTCGCAAAGGAGGAGGTGTCACAGCACCGGTGCGCTCACCGGCGAGGAACGGCGACCATCCGGCCTTCCCTGTTCCGGCGAAATGCTGCCTTATGCTATCCCGATCGGAATGAGCTGTAATAAATATCCGGTATTTTCTTTGTCTGTCCTTTCAAAAATTTACTTGCTTCCCTGTCTGTTGCGCTAACCAATAACAGCTATTTCCTTTCGTCCGTGAAGTAAAAAATAGCATTGTCGGCCTTCCTTGCGCCCCTAATCGCATCTCTTATTGTGTGCTCCGATGCTTTTTCAAAAAAAATATTTCCGGGAACCCGTTATGTAAAATTATCCTGAATTGCAAAAAAATTGCATCTTTGCAAAAAAAATATGCTAACTTTGTGTCTTTAAATTTCAATATGTGTTGTAAAATTTTAACGGCTATGAAAAAGATTAATTTATTTAGTGCAAGTCTGCTGCTTGGGGCAGCAGCATGTTTCTCCGGTTGCGATGGCGACGCCGTTCCTCCGGAAGTTATTGTACCGGATGCGGCGACGCTGACACAAAACGTCTTTGCCGACCAGACGCAGGGGGCAAACGGTGTGTCGTTTACTACCACCGGTGCGTGGACGTCGAGCATTTCCGAAACGGTCTCCGCGCAGAAAGCCGCCGTAACGGATTCCTTAGCGCCCGCATGGATTTCGGTAACCCCCGACCACGGCGACGAGGCGGGCGACTATACGGTTGCCGTCACCCTGAAACCGAACACTACCGGCAAAGATCGTTCGGCGGCAATCGCGATCCGTTGGGAAGGCTCGGAGATTACGATTTCCGTTATGCAAAAGGGAACGAAAGAAGACGGCAATGTGCCGGAAGATGACGATGACGGCGACGGCGACATCGCTTACGGCGGACAGGGATGGCTGAAATATGTGCTGAATGACGGAAGCGAGCAACTGCTTCCGGTGGACGGCGCTACGCAGAAGTTCCGCAACAATGGCGACATCGGACAAATCAGCGTGACTTTCTATAACGGGCATACGCCTGTTCAGCCGACGCTGGATTTTTTTGCTGCCGCCGCTTCCGACGGGCTTCCGGCAGGCAGGTATGACGGAAGAAACCCCGCTTCTTCGCTGCCTTTCTCAAACCATACCCTTCTTGTCCTCGACAGTATCACGCTGGAGGGGGCGCCTTTTTACTACAAACCGGAAGGAAGCAGTGTAACGGTGAGCATCGAAGGCGACACCTATACTGTTTCCCTTGATATCAATCTGTTCAATGACAGGGCTTCGCAAAATGCCAAAATCACAGGCGCATATACGGGGTATATCTCGGGGAGAGGCAACGTTGACTAAGACGGAATAAAAAAGGGACGAACAGCGTTATTTTTGACGGACATCATCCCCTGGTCGAGCTTGGAGTTGGGATGCCGATTCGTCGCGGTACAGGCGGATAAATTCGTAGCGGTTGCCGATCCTGTCCATGTAACGCCAGAAATCGGCGGCGGGCAACACCAGACTCACGCGGTTGTCATTGGGATGAAAGGATATTTTTTTGGCCTGTTGCAGGCGAGCGTCGAAAAAAACATGCACGTGATGTTCCACATCATGAATAAGCCCAAAAGGAGAAACCGACCCCGGCCGCAAGCCCAGGTATCTGGACATGCGCTGTTCGGAAGCAAAGCTGATTTTCCCCTGTTTCAATTGCTTTTCCAAATCATGGATGTCTAAAGTGGATCGACATTCGAGCACTACCAGATAATGCCTGTTTCCCTTGTGATTGCGAAAGAAAAGATTTTTGCAGTAGGTGGCTTCTTTGTCTTTCCAATAGCGGGCGGCTTCTTCGATGGTAGGAGTGGGCGGATGTTCGTAGTACTCGAAAGGGATAGCCCATTCTTCCAGCACGCTGTACACTTCCGGCTGTCCGAGTCGGGTCATTTTCCGAAAACGCTGTAGGCGGCCAGTATGCCCTTCATCACTGCCGACGAGAAGCCTGCATGTTCCAGTTCGTTCAGTCCTTTGATGGTGATTCCCTTCGGCGTGGTCACTTTGTCTATTTCCTGTTCGGGATGGCCGCCCGACTGCGCTATGAGGGCTGCCGCGCCCGACATGGTTTGGGCAATCATGCCGGCAGCGACATCGGGGCGAAAGCCAAGTTCGACGGCGGCGGTGGTGGCCGCGCGAAGATACCTGAGCGCAAAGGCGGTACCGCACGAAGCTACCACTGTAGCGGCGTCCATCAGCGATTCGTCAATCCTGACGGCTTTCCCGACAAGCGAGAACAGCTCCAGCACCGCTTGTTCCTGCTCCGGCGAAGCGTTCTCCGCAGCGATGCACGTCATGGAACGGTTGACTGCCATGGCTGTATTGGGGATTACACGGAACAGCGCTCTTTTTCCCACAAGTTGGCTTAACTGGTTCAACGTAACGCCGGCAGCTACAGACACTAAAAGCGTCCGTGCGGAAAGGGCAGGCAAAAAGCCTTCTATCACCTGACCGACCAAATAGGGTTTCACGCAAAGCGTGACTATATCGGCGTTTTGAACTGCCTCTACGTTGTTTTGCGTAACGGCAACGCCTCTTGAGGCAAAGGCAGCTAACGCATCTCTGCTGATATCCGCCATCGTAATACTTTCCGGAGCGATATCTCGGTGCAGCAATCCGTTTACCAATGCCGACCCTATGTTGCCGGAGCCAATAACGGTAATTTTCATTCTTTTTCTTTTAGTTTTTATTTTCTATTTTCGTTGCGTTTAAGGCGCTTCCCGCTTTATACCATCTGATTTGCATTTCATTGAAGGAATGGTTGACGGAAAAGGTTTCCTGCGTGCCGTCGGTGTGGTGCAGCGTCGCTTTCAGCGGTACGCCCGGTCTGAAATCGTCCATGTTGTCGATAGACAGGCAGTCGTCTTCGCGTATTTTCGCATAATCGTCCCTGTTTTCAAAAGTGACGGCCAGCAGTCCCTGTTTTTTCAGGTTGGTTTCGTGAATACGGGCGAAACTTTTGGCCAGAATGACTTTTACATTCAGGAAACGCGGTTCCATGGCGGCATGTTCGCGCGAAGAGCCTTCCCCATAGTTTTCTTCGGCCACTACAACGGACGAAATCCCTTTTGCCTTGTATTGCCTGGCGACGGTAGCAACCGGTTCGTATTTGCCGGACAGCCCGTTCAGCACGGCATTGGTTTTTCCGTTGAAGGCATTGACGGCGCCCATCAGCAGGTTATCGGAGATGTTGTCCAGATGGCCTCTGAAACGCAGCCACGGGCCTGCCATTGAGATATGGTCGGTGGTGCATTTGCCTGCCGTTTTAATCAGCAGGCGCATCATGGAAAAGTCGCTGCCGGCGGGAGGTGGGAATGCTTCTAACCGTTGCAGGCGCTGGGAATCGGGGGAGATGTATATTTCCGCATGGGCGTCATTCGACGGAGGGAGATATCCCGTATCTTTTACTGCGAAGCCGTTCGGCGGAAAATCGACGCCTTGCGGTTCTTTGAGTTTCACGTTTCGTCCGTCCTTTGTTGTCAGCGTGTCCGTCAAGGGATTGAAGCAAAGGTCGCCTGCGATGGTCAGCGCCATCGTCAGTTCCGGCGACGCTACAAAGGCGCAGGTATTGGGGTTGCCGTCCGCACGTTTGGAAAAATTACGGTTGAACGAGGTGACAATAGCGTTTTTGCGGGTGTTGTCGTCGGTGTGCCGTTTCCATTGTCCGATACAGGGGCCGCAGGCATTGGCCATGATGATGGCGCCGGCCTTTTTGAAGTCGTCCGTCAGTCCGTCGCGTTCGGAGGTGTGGCTGATTTGCTCCGATCCGGGATTGATGATCAGCTGCGCCGCTACCGGTATGCCTTCTTCGGCAGCCTGCCGCGCAACAGATGCCGCCCGGCTCAGGTCTTGATAGGAAGAATTGGTACATGAGCCTATCAATCCTACTTCCACACGTTGCGGATAGTCGTTGTTCTTCACTTTGGCGGCAAATTCGGAAATGGGCGTTGCCGCGTCGGGCGTAAACGGCCCGTTGATATAAGGTTCCAGGGTGGACAAATCTATTTCGATGAGCTGGTCATAATACAGCTCCGGGCTGGCGGCGGTTTCCACATCTGCCCGGAGGCAGGATGCCGCATGAGTAGCCCATTCCGCAACCTTTCCGCGTCCTGTGGCGCGCAGATAGGCTGCCATGGATTCGTCAAACGGGAAAATGGAGGTAGTGGCGCCTGCTTCGGCGCCCATGTTGCAGATGGTAGCCTTGCCCGTTGCCGACAGCGAAGCCGTTCCATTGCCGAAATACTCGATGATCGAATGGGTGCCGCCTTTTACGGTAAGCATACCAATGAGTTTCAATATGACATCCTTGGGGGAGGTCCATCCGTTGAGTTTTCCCGTCAACTTTACTCCGATCAGCCGGGGCATCTTGAGTTCCCATTCCATGCCGGTCATCACATCCACGGCATCTGCCCCTCCCACGCCTATGGCGATCATTCCCAGCCCGCCGGCATTAGGGGTATGCGAATCGGTGCCTACCATCATGCCACCGGGAAAAGCATAGTTCTCCAGTATGACTTGATGAATGATGCCGGCGCCGGGCTTCCAGAAACCGATGCCGTATTTGCCGGAGACAGCCCGCAGAAAGTCATATACTTCGCGGTTGGCCTCCACGGCGGTTGCAACGTCACTTTCCACTCCGAGATCAGCCTGAATCAGATGGTCGCAATGAACAGTGGCCGGTACCGCCGACCGTTGTTTTCCGGCATTCATAAACTGCAACAATGCCATCTGAGCCGTTGCATCCTGCATGGCAACCCTATCAGGACGGAAATTTACATAATCCTCCCCCCGGCGACATATTCCGGAAGAAGAAGCATCATACAGATGAACGTACAAAACCTTTTCCGTCAGCGTCAGCGGCCGGCCTTTCTTTTTCCTTACCGCTGCCAGTTTTTCGGGCAACCGCGCATAAAAAGATTTCAGCATTTCAGCGTCATGAATCATATTTCTTAAGATTTTCTTTTTTGCAAAGTTACGCAAAATATTTTGAAGTGTCCGGATATATAAGCAATATCTATCTATTCATAAATATTATCAATTTGATTTATAATTAGCATCCATTTACCTTTGCCAAAAATAACCGATAAATCATATCATCTATGTTAGACACATCATTAAAACAACAAATAAAAGGCATTTTTGCCGAATTGAAAGCAAATTATGTATTGAGCGTCACCACTCCGCCACATCACGAGAGCAAGGAAGAGATGCTGGAACTGCTGGGCGACGTAGTGGCATCGTCGGATAAAATTACTTATCACGTACACCAGGGGAACGAGCTGGAATTTTCTCTGTTGAAAGAAGAAAAAGACCTTGGCGTCAAATTTCGCGGTGTACCCAACGGTCACGAGTTTACCTCGCTGCTATTGGCCATCCTGAACAGCGACGGACAGGGCAAGGATCTTCCGGACGAAAGCATCCGCCATCGCGTTAAGGCGTTGCAAGGCCCCATCCGGTTACAGACTTACGTTTCCCTCACCTGTACCAATTGTCCCGAAGTGGTGCAATCGCTCAACCTGATGGCGATACTGAACGACAATATCCGCCACGAGATGGTGGATGGGGCGCTTTATCCGGAAGAGGCGGAGGCCTTAAAGATAAAAGCCGTACCTGCCGTATATGCCGATGGGAAATTGATTCATGTCGGCAGGGCAGGATTCGGGGAATTGTTGGAGAAACTGGAAGCGCGCTACGGCACCGATGCGGGAAAAGCAGACAGTTCCGAAAAAACGTACGACGTGCTGGTGATCGGCGGCGGGCCGGCAGGCAGTGCGGCCGCCATCTATTCGGCGCGCAAGGGGCTGAACGTGGCCGTGCTGGCAGACAGAATCGGAGGACAGGTGAAAGAAACCGCAGGCATCGAAAACCTGATCTCCATTCCGCAAACCACAGGCGACGAACTGGCAAGCCACCTGAAAAGCCATATCAGGAGCTACCAGATCGACTTGCTGGAATACCGGCGCGTAGATAAAGTGGAAGTCAAAGGGAAGCAGAAAGTTGTTTCTGTTACCGGCGGAAGCAGGTATATCGCTCCCGCCGTAATTATTGCCACCGGTGCAAGCTGGAAACGGCTGAATGTACCCGGCGAAACGGAATATGGCGGCAAAGGCGTCGCTTTTTGCCCGCATTGCGACGGGCCGTTTTACAAAGGAAAGCGAGTGGCAGTCATTGGGGGCGGCAACTCCGGCATTGAAGCGGCCATCGATCTGGCGGGCATCTGCTCCGACGTAACGGTGTTCGAGTTCCTGAACGAACTGAAAGCGGACAAGGTATTGCAGGAAAAAGCCAATAGCCTGTCCAACGTGAAAATTTTCCTCTCTTCGCAAACCGTGGAAATTGTCGGCGACGGCGAAAAAGTTATCGGCATCCGCGTGAAAGATCGCAACACGGAGGAGGAACGCACCATCCCGATAGACGGCGTGTTTATCCAAATCGGACTGGCGCCTAACAGCGCAGTATTCAAAGAAACGGTCAATACCAACCGTTTCGGCGAAATCGTAGTAGATGCACACTGTCGCACCGACCAGCCGGGCATATATGCAGCGGGCGACGTTACCACGGTACCCTACAAGCAAATTATCATCTCGATGGGAGAAGGCGCCAAAGCTGCGCTAAGCGCCTTTGAAGACCGGATTCGCGGCGTACTATCCTAAGGAATCGCAGAGAAGCGGTCGAGAGCAACAGCGAAATCGTGTTTTTTATCAAGGACACTGAGCAAGGCGAAGGGACGGAAGGGGTTTGGACAAAAGAAAGCAATGGAAGTTTGCACAATTTCCCCGATAAACAAAGAAAGCCGAGATAAAAACCTCGGCTCTCAAATTACGTTAATTAATTTTTTGTGCCACGGCTTGGAACACCAACGTATAAAAATAGCCCTTTTCTTCGCTCACCTCCCAATGGATGCCTGCGGGTTTGTATATTTTTTTTCGTTATTCTTCCTTTCACTCCGTACCCAGATTACCCTCTATGACGGCATTGCCCGACTGGTTTTCTATCTTGACGCCGCCCCTGATTATATTGCCGGTTACAACTGCCCGCGACACTTTTTCGCCTATGAATATTTGTGGGCTGTTGGTCATGAAATTACATCCGCGGATAATCACAGCGCCGCCGGTTGCCCGGATGGAATAACGCCCTTCACGGTTTCTGTCCCACTGCATGAAAATACAGTCGGAAAAATTCACGGTTCCTCTTCCGTCGATAATGGCATTCTGGTTGCATGGCCCCCAAAAGGCGCAGTTAGAGAACGTTATATTTCCTTCATTGTCGTCGCCAACCTGCACCATGGTCGGATTTTCTCCATCCATGGCTACAAACTCCCCATTGGTTATCAGCAGTCCCATCGGGGCGCTCCTTTCAACCAGTACGGACGTATGGCAGGCGTCGGCGCCGATGCCCAGAAAATTGCCGTTGCATACCCCCTCTTTACTGCTGCCAAACTTGTAGCCGACCCTGTATCCGTAACAGAATGTGTTGAGCACATAATGCCAGTCGGTGCGTTCAAATATAAACGCTTCTCCGTTTGCTTTCTGCCAGTTGAACAGCGCAGGCTTCATGCTCCACCACGGATTCCAGTGGACATTCTCTATCCGTCCTATGTCATAAATGCCGTCCACATAGATACCACGCCGGAGCGCCTGTCCGTTGATATTGCGTATCAGGGCGCGCTCGTTTTTTGAGGCGTCAATCGCGTTGTAAGGATTCAACATTTCAACGTCGAGTAACGCAGGATTTTTTCCGCGCATGGCTACCGCCCACGGATAGGCGTCGGGTTCTTTTTCCGGATCCTGCTGCGGCCAGTATAACACAACTCCACGAAGCGTACTGTTCGTGTTCAGCGTTATAAACGGTGTTGCATTTTCATCTCCCTTACCCCCGGTAACCAAAAAAGTCGTACCGTCATCTCCCGGCTTGGGAAGGCCCACGTCGCGGATGCCATTATGGGCGGGAACAGATTCAAATGCGCCTTTCAAGGTTACTGCCGGAGGAATATCCAAACTACCGGTAAAAAGATACGTCCCGCGAGGAGCATACACCGTACCCCCTTTTGTCCCGAATGAATTGAGAGCCATCCGGAAGGCTTTCGTATCATCGATCTGATCATCTCCTCTGGCGCCATAATCCAATACCGAGACGATATCACCCTCAATATCATTCGGCACGCCGGATTCAATCGGAGGGTTTACGGCTTTTTCTTTTCCCTTGCAGGTCATTATGATTCCCATACAGAGAATTCCTGCACTCAACATAATCATTTTTTTCCTGTTCATCTTTTTATTTTTGTTATTAAAATTTTACATATCGTCATTTTTTTGTTATTGCATCCCTTCATACTTCCATCTGTTTCAAATCAATTTAAACTCCTGTTCCTTCCGGTAAAACATCCTTATCGCTGTTAAAAATAAATGCTTTAAAAACTTTTATTTATTGATTCTTTCGGATCATTTCCTCGAACAACAGCGTCATGACGGCGGCAGCTCTGCCGGCGGCCTTAATGACGTCGGCGCCGTCGTTGACGAAATCGTCGGTGAAATGGTGCGCTTCATTGGTAATGACCGACACGCCCAGCACGCGCATTCCGCAGTGCCGCGCCACAATCACCTCCGGAGTGGTGGACATCCCCACTGCGTCGGCGCCGATAAGACGGAAATAGCGGTATTCGGCAGGCGTTTCATAGCTGGGGCCGCTACCGGCAAGATATACGCCTTTCCTCAGACTGATGTTCCGCTCGACGGCAATGTTCTCCGCTAAACGGATGAGCGACAGGTCATACGGATGCGTCATGTCGGGGAAACGAGGGCCAAAAGCATCCATGTTTTGCCCGATGAGCGGGTTGGGCAGCAAGTTGATATGATCGCGGATCAGCATCAGGTCGCCGGTTTTATAGGTTTCATTGACGCCGCCAGCCGCATTGGAGACCAACAACGTTCGTGCGCCGAGCAGGTGCATCACCCGAACGGGAAAGGTTATTTCCTGCATCCCGTATCCTTCGTAATAATGAAAACGCCCCTGCATGGCCAATATTTTTTTTCCGCCAAGCAAGCCGAAAATCAGGTTTCCTTTGTGGCCTTCCACTGTAGAATGCACAAAATGAGGGATTTCGTTATATGGCATCACGACAGGAGATTCTATTTTTTCGGCAAGCGACCCGAGTCCGCTGCCCAAAATCACTGCCGTTTCAGGTATTTCGCCTCCGATGGCACGGAAAATAAAGGCGGCTGTCGATTTTAAGCTGTCCATCCGTTTATCCATGATTTGTCATTAATCTATTTGCCGCCTTGCTTGCCTGTTCCACGATTTCCCTTTCACCCTTCAGGCAACGGTTTTCCATGAGCAGTTTGCCGTCGCAGATAACAGTGTCCACACAATCTCCACAAGTGGCATATATCAGGTTGGAAACAAAATTGAATCCCGGCGCGAAGGCAGACGACCGTAAATCGATCAGACAGAGATCGGCAAGATAACCTGCTTCTATCTTTCCCGCATTGATATTCAGGATGGCTGCGCCGTTTTCGGTAATGCAGCGCAAGGCTTCTTCGGCGGGCACGACGGTGGGATCATTGCGCCATCCTTTTTGCAACAGCGCCGCTATTTTTGCTGCTTCGATCATGTTGAGGCTGTTGGAGGTTGCCGCGCCGTCCGTGCCGATGCCTACCATGACGCCTGCCGCTTTCATCTCTTCGTACCTGAAGGCGTAGCCCGAACCCAGTTTCAGGTTGGAGTTGGGATTGTGTACCACGCGAACGCCGTTGTCGGCAAGCATCCCGATCTCTTCTTCGTCCGCATACAGACAATGGGCAAGAATCAGGCGCGGCGACAGTAATTTCAACCGGTGCAAATAGCGCACGGGGCTTAGGCCGAAATTTTTCACCGAATTGTTGTACTCTGTTTGTGTTTCCGCAAGATGAAGATGCACAAGCCAGCCGTTTGCTTTTGCCAAATCATTTGCCCATTGAAGCGTCGCACCCGATACCGTGTAGATGGCATGAGGCGCAAGGGAAAAAGATATCCTCCCGTCATGCGGGAGGATACTGTCCTTTTCGATCTGTTGTCTGGCTTTTTCAGCAAAATCATCATCAAAAAAGTCAAAAACCGTTGATCCGAGCGTTGCACGAAGTCCCATTTCTTCTACTGCACGAAGAACGGGAGGATAGTGCATGTACATATCGTTGAAACAGGTAGTTCCGGTTTTGATCATCTCCACACAGGCCAGTTTCGTACCCCAATAGACGTCTTCCTCGCTGAGATGTTTCTCGTAGGGCCATATTTTTTCGTTGAGCCATTTTTCCAGCGGCAAGTCATCGCCAAATCCGCGAAAGAGCGTCATGGCAGCATGGATATGCCCATTGACGAACCCCGGTACAACCGCCTTGCCATTACCGTCAATCACCGTACCGGCTTTTTCGGACAGGCCCTCCCCTATCCGAGCGATACAACTGCCGTCAATAAAAATATCGACCGGATGTTGATTCAACTGCACATTTTTAATCAGAATACTCATGAAGGATTAGTGAATAATGATTAACGTTTTCACGTGTCAAGTGACATTTCCGTCGGGCGCTAGCCTGAGCGACCGGGTTGCCGCTAAAAAGCAAACCCAAAAAGCAAAAGGCGTTACTCCTTTGGCTGTAGCCAATGCGGTTTCCGTCCAGAAAAACAATAAATAAACCACCAGCACTGAAAACATAAGATAATCTTTGTTTCGCACTGCCAGGAACAATATCCATCCGATCAGCAGCAGCAATAACAAGATTCCCGGGACACCGAACTGAACCATATCTTCCAGATACTGGTTATGAAACTGATTGAACGGATACGGCTTTTCTACACCCAGGCGTTGCGTTGTTTCCTCTGCCTGAATCAGCGGCAGCACATATCCTGTTCCCCATCCCCAAAGGGGTTTTTTCTTGACAGCATCCACGGCAAGTGTTCGCAAATCCTCACGGATAGTATCCTCAAAACGGTCGCCGGCCTGCGGGAAGCGCCATATTCCGCATACAGCCGCAATGATTCCCATACTTGCCAAACCCCATTTGAAAAGCGGTTTGAACCTACAATAAAAAAGATAAGACAATCCTGCTAAAAACGGCACAATCACTATGCCAACCCGCGCACCGGTTAATACCGTAAAGACAACAGGCAACAAAATGCCTGCCAGCATTTCGATAACAGAAATTTGCGGTTGACCGTGAAACCTCAGAAACAATACGGCCGGCAACGCCATCAACAAAATAGTACTGTCAAAAGACGGATGTACGTGGGCAGGCCACATAAGCATTAACGAATGATATTGCTTGCTGGTAGCCATATCCCATGTAAAATCAGGGACAATAGTGGCATACGACAACAATCCGAATCCGCAAAACACGATGACCGTCCATACGAAAAAACGCAGAAGCAACAGCACATTTTCCCGGGAAAACCGAACCATTCCGAAAAGAAAGGGAAAGAGAATCAACGGGATGTTGCTGTCCAGTCGTTTAATACCCAAATAAGTATCGCCTGTATATAACAGGCCGACAACATTGATGAGATAAGTGGCGCACAACAGGTAAAAAACCGGCTGCCATTGAAAGGTTCGCGATCTACAGACAATAAAAGCTGTGATCACGACAAGCGACATGATGGCTATTGCCCAATTAGTATAGGCGGTTTTAAGCGGAAGAGTGGCAAGGAAAAGGGCAATACTCCAAAGCGGCAAATGCTGGAAAGATGTTTTTCGGCAGAAAATCACCAACAGAATAAGGAGAGCAACAAGAAGAAAAAAACGGAGAAACAACTGGAAGCCTCTCAATCGAGGTTGATAAAAAGCTGAAGTTCCGAAGGTGAATGTCCCTACGATCCCCTTATCCATCAGGCTGATAAGACAGTGGGAGGCCGTATCCAGATGCAAGGACAACCCAGTTTGCCACCAAAACGCCTCCATGATTTCTTCGGCATAAATGGTGGCATGCCTGTTCAGCTGAATAGATGAAATGCTAAAAATACTGTCCGAACAACGATGAATGGTAATAGCGAGCGCCGGAATATTCCGGATCAAACTGTCGGGAAGGGGGATATCCACTCTTCCGCGTTGTGCATCCGTTGCGGAAACAGCGATACCATTCACCGGTAGTACTTGTATGTTGGAAGGAAAAGTGATAGAAATGCTATCGCCTTGCTGTAAATTACTGCTTACGGATATTTCGGAGAAATATCCGGTACAAGAAACTACACATATCACTAAAAGCGGAATAACTGCCTTATACATGTATAAGATTTTCACCTATAAGGATGTATAATGTATAACACTCTCCCTGTATAACTTTGGTGCCGACAAACCACGATACATATCCTGTTTATTCCGCATTACTTTATATTTAAAAGGCGTTTTAATTTTTCTATTTTCCGGTCTTTCTCTTCGAGTGCTTTCGAATATTTTGCTTCTACTTCCGATCGCCCTGTTTCTTTGGCAGATGCTATCTGGCTGAGATTGTGACTTTTTTCGTTTTTTGCGTAATCGTAATCGGCTTTCTCTTCCGGAAGAGAAAGCCGACTGTAATCCAGTATGTCTCGTGCTTTGAGCAGTCCCTTGGCGTGTTCCCTGTTGCTTTCGCTTTCCAATACGTTTCTTATCGTGATCTGACGTGCCAGAAGCTCGCTCAGGAAACCTTCCACCACCTCAAAATTCGTCTTGTCGCGCAGCAAACGCTTTAACGCCCAGTCAAACGACACAAGCGCTCTTTCCCTATTTTTCCCCGGTATCACTGCCAGTCTTTTTATATTTTAACCCGACAAAGTTAGTGATAATTTTTTTATGAAAAAAAAGTTTCGCCGGCCATTCGAGATCATCTCGTTTACATCAGAAGAAAAATAATCATTTCGGTAGAATTGCGCGGTTGCGTCTCTACCGGTTGTCGTTCAAATACCATTCGTACACTTTTCGGACGCCGGTTTCGAGAGGGGTAGCGTGCTTCCATCCGAGACGGTGGAGGCGGGTTACATCCAAGAGTTTGCGGGGCGTGCCGTCGGGTTTGGACAGGTCGTGTTCGATAGCGCCGCCGTAGCCGGTGATTTGTTTTATCAGGGCAGCCAGTTCGCCGATTTCAATGTCTTCGCCGGTTCCTACGTTGATGTGCAGTTCGTCGTTGTAGCGCTGCATCAGGAACACGCAGGCGTCAGCGAGGTCATCGACATAAAGAAACTCACGCATGGGCTTGCCGCTGCCCCAAAGGACAACGCTCGCGGCAGACCGCTGTTTGGCTTCATGGAATTTGCGGAGCAACGCCGGCAACACGTGCGAGGTGTTTAAATCGAAGTTATCGTTGATGCCGTACAGATTGGTGGGCATTGCCGAAATAAAGTTGCAGCCGTACTCGCGACGGTAGAACTTGCACAATTCAATGCCGGTGATTTTGGCAATGGCGTACGCTTCGTTGGTCGGCTCCAGTAAGCCGGTGAGAAGGTATTCTTCTTTAATCGGCTGCAGCGCAAGTTTCGGATA
>JAISWE010000235.1 GCA_031271175.1 Bacteroidales bacterium
TGCAATTCGTCGATCACTTCTTTCAGGTCAACGCTGGCGCCTCCTGCTTTCGGCATGACAACGACATTGCCTTTGTCATTGACGGAGAAATAATTCAGTCCCCACCCACCGATGTTATACAATTCCACCGAATCCTCGGTTCTCCATTTTCTCATTTCAGACGATGAACATTTCAAAATCAAAGCGCGAAAATAATGAATGTTGTGTTTCCATCCTACTGTTAGGATGGAATATTTTTTAAAATATTTATATTCATCTGGAAAACAAGCATATAAATTTCACTTTAGGAGAAAGGTGATCAAGTGTTGCAGGATGAATATAAAATATTATTTCAGAAAGAGGATCGTGATTAAAAAAAATCTCTAATTTTGTAGTTGACAAATTTAGAATGGTGAATACTTAATACGTTTTATAATGAGAACAGAAAGGGTAAAAGGAATTGTTCCGAAAATCGGGATACGTCCGGTGATTGACGGACGGCAGCGCGGTATTCGCGAATCGTTGGAAGATCAAACTATGAAGCTGGCTAAAAATGTGGAGCAGTTGTTGCGCGCCGAACTGCGTTACAGCGACGGTTCTCCGGTAGAATGCATCGTGGCCGACGGCACCATCGGACGTGTAGCCGAGGCGGCCGCCTGTGCGGAAAAGTTTGAACGCGAAGGCGTGCAGATTACCATCACGGTAACGCCTTGCTGGTGCTACGGCAGCGAAACCATCGACATGAGTCCTCACACCATGAAGGCTATCTGGGGTTTCAACGGCACCGAACGTCCCGGTGCGGTTTATCTGGCGGCAGCTTTGGCGGGACATACCCAAAAAGGCCTGCCCGCCTTCGGCATCTACGGACGGGATGTTCAGGATGCCGACGACAGTACTATCCCTGCCGACGTAAAGGTAAAATTGCTGCGCTTTGCGCGGGCAGCGTTGGCAGTGGCTACTATGCGCGGAAAATCCTACCTTTCCATCGGCTCCGTATCAATGGGCATCGCCGGCTCAATGGTAAATCCCGATTTCTTTCAGGATTATCTCGGTATGCGCAATGAATATGCAGACATGTCGGAAATCATACGCCGCGTCAACGAGGAAATCTATGACAGGGAAGAATTTGCCAAAGCGCTGGCATGGACAAAAGCCAACTGTAAGGAAGGCGCCGACCTCAACAAGCCGGAAATACGGAAAAGCCGCGCCGAAAAAGATGCCTTGTGGGAATACGTGGTGAAGATGACGCTTATTATCCGCGACCTGATGATCGGCAATCCCAAGCTGGAACAACTCGGCTTCAAGGAAGAAGCGCTCGGACACAATGCCATTGCATCGGGTTTTCAGGGACAGCGCCAGTGGACGGATCACATGCCCAACGGCGACTTCTCCGAAGCGCTGCTTAACTCGTCGTTCGACTGGAACGGCATCCGGGAAGCCTTTATTGTGGCTACCGAAAACGATTGCCTCAATGGAGTAGCCATGCTTTTCGGACATCTGCTCACCAATTCCGCTTCGATATTCGCGGATGTACGCACCTACTGGAGTCCCGAAGCGGTGAAACGCATCAGCGGAAAAACGCTCGACGGCAAGGCGGCCGGCGGCGTCATCCACTTGATAAATTCCGGCGCAGCAACGCTCGATGGAAGCGGATGCCAAAGCAAAAACGGACAACCGGCAATGAAACCCTATTGGGAAATCAGCGACGACGAAGTGAAAAAATGCCTCGACGCAACATCATGGATGCCCGCCAACCTCGAATATTTCCGCGGCGGCGGCTATTCATCCAAATTTCTCTCCAAAGGCGGAATGCCTGTTACCATGATGCGGCTCAACCTCGTCAAGGGGCTGGGACCGACACTGCAATTAGCCGAAGGTTGGACAGCCGATCTGCCCGACGACGTATATCAGCTCATCGACAAACGTACCGATCCGGGATGGCCTACAACATGGTTTGCGCCGCGTCTTACCGGCAAGGGAGCTTTCAAAGACGTATATTCGGTGATGAACAACTGGGGCGCAAATCATGGAGCCATCAGTTACGGACACATCGGCGCCGACCTGATTACGCTTGCCTCCATGCTGCGCATTCCCGTATGTATGCACAACCTCAACGACGACGACATCTTCCGTCCTTCGGCATGGGCTGCTTTCGGAATGGATGCCGAAGGAGCGGATTACCGCGCCTGTCTCGCCTACGGACCGTTATATTAGCCATCACGACCATGAAAATACAAGCTCTGACGGCTGCCGTATGTATGACCGTCTCCATCTACGGGCAGGAAGGAACTCCCGACAGTATTCCCGCCCTGATAGCGCACCAGTTGAAAGTACTGCCGCAAGAGAAAATATACCTCCACACCGACAAACCCTACTATATGTCGGGCGAACGGATATGGTTCAGGGCGCATCTGGCCGATGCCGTATCGCACATTCCGGCGCCCATTAGCCGCTACGTATATGTGGAAATGATCAACCCGCTCGACTCGGTGCTTGTCCGCCTGAAGATACGTTCCGACAGCAGCGTATATCATGGCCATGTACCCATCCCCGACGATATCCCCGAAGGCAATTATGAACTGCGCGCTTACACCAGTTTTATGCGCAGTGTGGGCGAAGATTATTTTTTCCGCAAGAATGTTCGCGTTCTTCATCCTCAGTCGCGCCAACTCAACTCAACCGTCCGTTTTACCTTCGAGTCCGACAAAAAAATATCGGCGCAGATACAGCTGACACAATTGCGGCCATCCAGACCGTTTTATCCGGAAAATGTGAAAATCACCATAGCCAACGGTAAAACCGCCACTGTGAAACCCGATCGCAACAATGACCTGCAATACACCTTCACCCTTTCTCCCACCGCTCCCCGCCGCGTCATGCTGCTGGAAACAGTTATCAATCGCTACCTTTACAGAAAATTTATCGAAGTGCCTCATCCCGGTCAGGAGTTCGATCTCTCCTTCTATCCCGAAGGAGGCATCCTGTCGCAGGGGCTTCCTGTAAAAGTAGCGTTTAAAGCGCTGAAAAAGGACGGAAGGGCAGCCGACGTGACGGGTACAATCATCGACAGCGACGGCGTAGAAGTGAATACTTTCAAAAGCGATCACCTCGGCATGGGCTGCGTCACCCTGATTTGTGCGGCGGGCAAATCCTACCATGCCGACGCCGTCTGCGATGGCGTCACCCAGCGTTTTGCCCTCCCCGCCGCCGTCGCCGAAGGCTATTCGCTGTCCGCCACATGGCTGAAAAAACGACTGTCGGTATCCATCCTTGCACCGGCAGGCATGAAACACAACCTGTGGCTCACCGCACACACGCGCGGAATAGTGCATTTCACCATCCCGTGGGATACCTCTCTTCCTTACATTCTCCTGCCGAAAGAAGCCTTTCCGTCGGGCATACTGCACCTCCTGCTCACCGACGAGCAAATGAACACACTGAGCGAACGACTGGTGTTTATCGACAATGACGACCAGGCACAGGTCGCTTACCGTCCGGACAAGGAAAAATACAGCGCACGCATGCGCGTGGACAACCGGGCAGTCCTCACCGACAGCAACGGACAACCCCTTTCGGGAAGTTTCTCGGTGGCTGTCACCGACGACCACGACGTGTCCATCGACACCGCCGCCAATATCCTTACCTCCCTCCTGCTCTCCTCCGACCTGCGGGGCAGCATCGAAAACCCCGCCTTCTATTTCCGCAAGGGAAATCGCTATACCTGGGCGCTCGACCTGCTGATGATGACACAGGGATGGCGGCGCTACAACCTGCCGGAAGTCATCAAAGGCAAATACGCCACCCCCACTTCCTACCTCGAAATAGGCCCTGAAATGTCGGGTACGGTGAAAAGTGTCCTTGCCGAAAAACCGCAGGAAGGCATCACCGTGAATGTGCTGGGCATGAACAATCCCTATTTCGAAACCACCGTCACCGACGCGGAAGGCCGATTTTTTTTCCGACAGGGCGAACTGCCCGACAGCACGCGCTTTCTGGTAAATGCGCTTCCCATCAAAACCACCCGCCGGCTGGAACTCACCCTGAACGCCGACACCTATCCTCCACGCACCGTGGTCGCCCTGCCGCCCGCTTCTACCGACGACCGGTCGCTAACGGACAATTACATGGACAAGACGGAACAAAAATTTATCAATGAAAACGGCATAAGGATGTATTACCTCGAAGAGGTGACCATCACCGCCGAACGCACCCCACCGCGCAAATCCATCTACTATTCGCAGCCCGACAACAGCCTCACCGAAGAGCAGATAGGCCGCTACTCCCTCACCACCATCTACAACCTGCTGATGCACTTGCCGGGCGTTGTAGTGACAGGCACAAGAGTGTCGATTCGCGGACAGGGCGATCCGTTGCTCGTAGTGGACGGCGTAACAATGGACATCGGCGAACTCGAATCCATCAACGTAATGGATGTAGCGCAGGTGGATGTGCTGAAAAATGCCGCCAACACTGCCATCTTCGGCTCGCAGGGCGGCAACGGCGTCATTGTGATTTTCACCAAAGAAGGAAAAGTCGGGTTCAGCCCGCGTCCGTTCCACGTGAAAACGGCGGCGCCGCTGGGATACCAAAAACCGGTCGAGTTCTACGCCCCCAAATACGAAACGCCCGCTTCCGGCAATTCCACTCCCGACCTGCGCACCACCATCCACTGGCAACCCAATGTGCGCACCGACAGTACGGGCGTAGCAACGTTCAGCTTCTACACCTCCGACGCCGCATCCACCTACTCGGTGGTGATCGAGGGACTTGCTTCCGATGGCAAAATCATACGGCAGGAAGGTAAAATAGTAAATGAAAACTGATGAATACAAACACAAAGATGAACCGCATCCTGTCCTTATTTGAGCGCAAGCCTTCCGGCGTTTTGTCGGTGTATATGACGGCAGGATTTCCGCAGCCCGACGACACCGTTGATGTCATCCTCGCCCTGGAAACACAGGGCGCTGACATGATCGAAATAGGCATCCCCTTTTCCGATCCCATGGCCGACGGGCCTGTCATCCAACAAAGCAACGCCGTGGCGCTGGCCAATGGCATGACCGTAAAAAAACTGTTCGCCCAGCTGAAAAACATCCGCGACAAAGCAGCATTGCCGCTGGTAATGATGGGCTACCTGAACCCCATTATGCAGTACGGAACAGAAAATTTTTGCCGCCACTGCGCCGCAGTCGGCATAGACGGCATCATCATTCCCGATCTTCCCTTCGACGAATACCTCCGCACCTACAAACCGGCTGCCGACAGGTACGGCCTCTGTTTCATCATGCTGATTACCCCCGAAACGTCCGCAGACAG
>JAISWE010000029.1 GCA_031271175.1 Bacteroidales bacterium
CGGCTTGACCGGCGCCCTGACCCTTCCCAACTCGGTGACTTCTATCGGCGATGGGGCTTTTTGGGGTTGCAGCGGCTTGACCGAAATCACCAACCTGAGTGCGACGCCACAAAGCATCAGCAGCACTGTTTTCTCCGGCTTTTTTACACAAAGCGCTTGCCGTTTGCGGGTAGCGAGCAGTTCGCTTGCACTGTACGAAGCCGCGCCGGTGTGGCAGGACTTTGCCCCCATTATCGGCCTGGACAATGTGCAAAGAATAGACCTTCATGCCAACGGCGGTTCGGTCAGTCCTTCCTTCTTTTACCTGATTCAGGGTGAAGCGATAGGCTCTTTCCCGCGTGCCACACGCGCCGGCTACATCTTTAGCGGCTGGAATACGCAACCGGACGGCAGCGGCACGGAATACACCGCTGCCACCGTGTACAACGCAACGGACAACACCACCCTGTACGCCCAATGGACGGCCAACGTCACCGGCGTGGGAGAGACCCTGCATGCGGACATCTCCGCCTGTCCCAACCCGTTCAAAGGCGCCCTCCGCCTCACGGGTGCGGTAGGCTGTACGCTCACGGTGTTCACTACAACTGGCAGCCTCGTCCACACCCAAAAAGTGACCGGCGCAGATGAAACCATCCATCTGGAACGCCTGCCCGCCGGCCTGTACCTGTTCCGGCTGGAAAAAGACGGCAAAACGAAAACGCTTAAAATAGTGAATAATTAATAATTAATAATTAATAATGTCCGTTAGAGCATACGTATTGATAGAAAAACCGGTGTCTTTTTGCCACCGTACCTTTCAGGGTAAAGTTCCAACCGACCCCGTTTGAGGGTTTCCCCCGATGGGGTAAAGTGCCAACCGACCCCGTTTGAAGGTTTCCCCCGACGGGGTAAAGTTCCTATTGATAGAAATACCCTAACGAACAATGGCGCATTATTCATTATTCATTATTCATTATTCTATGTCGTTCAGCAGGTTTTTCATTCCTGTGATCCGGGCGCAGGTGAAAACGGAGGTCATGGAAACGCCCAGTATGCCGTGGAGATTCAGGTTTTGCCCTGTCAGCAGCAGATTGGGAATCTGAGTTTGCGGCGTAAGCAGGGTGTACAGTAAATGTTTGTAATCCTTCCTGATCCCGTATGCCGCCCCTTCCTTGGTTCCGGTATAATCGCGGTAAGTCAGGGGAGTACTGGTATAAACCCGATCGATACAATCTTTCAGGCCGGGCAGTTTTTCCGACACTAATGCGATACATTCTTCGGCTTTCCGCATTTTGAAAGCGCGGTAAGTGTCCTCTCTTGCCTCCGCCCACGGAGCTACTTCCTGCCAGTGCATGGGCGTGAGAATGTCGATATTAGGAGTATAATCGCCTTCTGCCGGTACTTGAAAACTGACCAGCGCCGTAGTTGTTTTTTCGCCGGAACGGTAATACGCATACTCCCAAGGCGTTTTTCCGCAAAAAATACAGATATTCCGGTTCAGGTAGGGAACGGCATTCGCTTTTAGCTTCAGATGTGCGGTAAAGATTCCATACGAATTTTCCAGTTCATCTATTCTTTTCCTGAAAATTTTCCGTATGTAGCGGTTGTCCGATATCAGCGAAAGCGTCAGCGAAGGATGTATGCCTGAAATCACATATTTTCCCGAAAATTCTTCCTCATTATTGCAATATACGCTTGTAATCACCCCATTATGCACCTTCAGCCGCGTAACTTCCGCATGAGTAAGGATATCTCCGCCCATGCTGCGGATGCTTTCGGCCAATCTATCGGCAATCAGAGAACCGCCGCCTTTCAACCGCCATGAACTTTGGATAAAAGAATTGTTGATCTGTGCGAAAACATACAACGGCAACCGTTCCGCATTCAGTTCCATGGTGAAGGAGGCGCCCGACAGGACATTGCGCAGCAGGGGGTCGTCGATGGATTCCTGCAAAAAGGCATACGCCGAACGTTCGTACAGGGCGGAAACCGTGAACTCGTTTCTGCGTTCAGGCAGGAAACTGTTCATCATGTTGTCGCCCACTTTTTTCAGAAAGGAGGTGTAGTCGATAATTTGCCGGCGTTGATGCGGGAAATAGTTCGACATGGTGTCTGCAAAACGTTCGTGACCGGAGGCGAAAAGGTAGGATTTTTCATCCAGCAGGACCTCAGCAAAGCCGTTTTCGTCCATTTTGTGCCAGGGCAAATCCAGCAGCCCGAAATAGCGGAACAGCGGGTAGAGGGACTGTCCTTCTTCCAAACCGCCTACGTAATGGAACCCGGTGTCGAACGAAGCGTTTCCCCTGCGGAAAGTTTGCAGGCAGCCTCCTGTCTGCGAATTTTTCTCAAGGATACACACCCGGTATCCCTTGCGGGAAAGGATGTATCCACATTCCAAACCGCCCAAGCCGCTACCGATAATGATTACATCGTATTTTTTCATGGCGGCCGTTTATTTCAAATTTTTCGGATAACACAGGAAAAACTTTTCCTCTGCCTTCGACATTTCGAACAGGCTTCCCATGTCCGATACCCGTGCAATATCCACCGGTTTCTCGTCCTGCATCACCAGGATGCGTTCTCCCGTCCGGCTGCTGTATGCATGGTTGGACAGGACGCCCGAACAAACAAAGCAGGCGGCTTCATCGTCGTTGTAGTGATACTGGAAGGCCACTTTTTTCAGGATGGATTCGATACGTTCGGGCGGAAAAGGTTCGTTCCGGATCTCGATCCGGAACAGCACCCTGTTCAGCAACCGGGCAGACAGGTCGGACAGTACGGGATCCACGTCGGTTCTCCACATTTTCAGCGCAATGACAATGTCGTTGTCATCCAGCATGGAATAATGGGTTATCACGGACAAGGGGTGCTGCGAAAGGTTTTCGACATTGAAATCGCGGAGGAAATACAACAGCGACGGTGTACCGAAGAGGACACCCGACGAACGGACAAGTTTTTTGGCGCGGTGCAGGATGTTCAGCAGGAGCTGGTCGGCGGAAATCACCGTTTTATGAAGGTAAACCTGCCAGTACATCAACCGGCGCGCCAGCAGGAATTTTTCGATGGAATAGATGCCTTTTGCTTCTACCACCAGTTCGTCGTTGTACACATGCAACATTTTGATAATACGGTCGGAACCTATAATTCCTTCGGTAACGCCCGTAAAAAAGCTGTCGCGCCGGAGATAATCCAGCCTGTCAACGTCCAGTTGACCGGAAACCAGCTGACACAGGAATTTTTTGGCGTAGCTTTTTTTGAAAATCGCAATAGCCGTTTTCAGTTTTCCGTTCATTTCGCGGTTCAACTGTTGCATAAAGGCCAGCGAGATGTTTTCGTGCGGCGTATTTTCAACCATCACGTTTTCCAGCGCGTGCGAAAAAGGGCCATGTCCGATGTCGTGCAACAAAATGGCTATCAGCGCCGCTTCATGTTCTTCATCGGTAATTTCCACGTTTTTTGTTCGCAACGTTTTGATTGCCTCATCCATCAGGTGCATTGCTCCCAGCGCGTGCTGAAAACGGGTGTGGTTGGCTCCCGGATACACCAGGTTCGTCAGTCCGAGCTGCCTGATTCGCCTTAATCGCTGGAAATAGGGATGCTCTATCAAGTCATACAGGATGGGGAACGGCAGATGGATAAATCCATACACAGGATCATTGATGATTTTTCTTTTATTGTACATGGCAACTATTGGTTCAGGTAAAGATAATCGTAATGAATCAGCGGCTTACTGTTTCGTTCGCCTATTTTTTTTCGCGCCGTATCTGCGTTATACTCCGAACGTCCCAGTCCGATGTGGTTGTCCTGTTCGTCGATGATCCGGACGACGTCGCCGCTCAGGAACGATCCTTCGATGCGGACAACTCCCACCAGCAAGAGGCTGGACGCTTGCTGGCCGGTGAGCCTTTCCGCCGCACCTCTGTTGATTTGCACCGTTCCTTTTACGGTCGTGTGGGGCAGCCACTTTTTGAAGGTAGCCGTTTTCCGTCCGGGTACGAAATAGGTCTGTACGGTACCTTCCTTTTGCGTGATGATGTTTTCCAGAATATGATCGGTAAAACCGTTGGCAATATGGACAGGCACTCCCGACGCCGCTACCCGTCTGGCAATGGAAAACTTAGTGAGCATCCCGCCCCGTCCGAAAGAGGATTTGGCGGGCGCAATGAATTTGGAAACGGTGTTCTGGTGAGGTTCGATCACCGGTATTACTTTTGAAGCAGCATCCGCAGGCGATCCGTTGTAAATCCCGTCAATATTGCTCAGAATAATGAGTGCATCGCTGTTCATCATGTCGGTAATCAGACCCGACAGTTCATCATTATCGGTAAACATCAGCTCATTGACCGATACTGCGTCATTTTCGTTAATGATGGGGATTACCTGATTGCGCAGCAGGGTTTCCAGACAGTTGCGCATGTTGAGGAAGTGCCGGCGGTCGCGGAAATCTTCCTTGGTGGCCAGCACCTGTGAAGAGATGACGCCGTAACGCGCAAACAATTCGTTATAAAGGCGAATCAGGTAAACCTGCCCCACGGAAGCCCACAATTGACGGCATGAAACGGGGTCGCCGTCGCGCGGAGTCCCGATGACTTTGCGTCCGGCAGCCACAGCGCCGGAGGAAATCAAAAGCACCTCTATCCCTTTTTCGCGCAAAGATACTATCTGCGCCACCATCCGTGACATCTGCAATTCGTCCGGATGCCCGTCCGCCAATGTTAACACATTGGAACCTATTTTTAAAGTAATACGTTTATACATGCTCTTTTTGTTTGCTTCTCTTACAAGAGTCCCAATTCCAGTCTGGCTTCTTCGCCGATCATGTCCTGCGACCAGGGGGGATCGAAAACGAGTTCCACCGTGGTGGCGGTCACTTCCAGGATGCTTTCCGCCGCTTCTTTCACCTGAAGGACGATGTCGTCGGCTATCGGGCAGTTGGGGGCGGTAAGCGTCATCCGGATGACCACCGAATTGTCGTCGTTCACGCGAATATCGTAAATCAATCCCAGATCGTACACATTGACGGGGATTTCCGGGTCGTACACTTCTTTCAGTGCGGCAATGATTTTGGCTTCTATCTGTAATAATGCGTCCATTTCCACGTTCATCGTTTCTCCTTATTTAAACTGTCGAAAGCCAGCGCATACAGTTTCATCTGCCTGACCATCGACAAAAGTCCGTTGGAACGGGTGGGCGACAGGTTCTGCTTCAGCCCGATCCGGTCGATAAAGTACAGGTCGGCCGCTACAATATCCTTGGGTTTTTGACGGGACAACACCCTAATGAGCAGAGAAATGATGCCTTTCGTGATGAGGGCATCCGTTTCGGCCTTAAACACTACCGTTTCATCCTCCATTTCGGCTGTCAGCCACACGCGCGACTGGCATCCGTTAATCAGGTATTCGCCGGTTTTGAATTTCGCATCCAGCGGTTCGACGTCTTTGCTGAGTTCAATCAGGTATTCATACCTGTCCAGCCAGTCGTCGAACACTTCAAATTCCTTAACGACAGCATCTTGTATCTCTTTTATCGATTCCATTCATTCTAAAAATAAAAATCCAAAGATAAATATTCTTGCGCTATTTTGCTTTTTATAAAAAAAACGTACATTTGTAACTTATTCTTTAAGTTTTAAAGATGGTAAGTATCAATGATATACGGTTGAAAATCGCCAAAAGGAAGTTCCATACGAAAATGGCTGCCCAGAAACGGCAGAAAATGCTGTTTGATTTTTCGTCTGCAAAGACTGTCGGAATCATTTGTGCTTCCGTCAACGAGAGAGACTATATCCTGAATAATTTTCGGCATTTTCTTTCCCAAAGGGGCATTCAATATCAATTGCTGGAATATTGTAACGGAAAAAAAATACCTGAAAATAACTCGTTTCTGAACGAGTTAGATTTTTTTACTCAAAAGGATTTGAGTTTTTTCTTTATTCCCCACTCGCCGGCGGTGAACAAATTCATCAACCGTCCGTTTGACATGCTGATCAATTGCAGCATGAAAACGTATTTTCCGGTTCACTACGTCATGGGCGTTTCGCGAGCCAGGTGCAAGGTGGGAATCGGGAATGAAGAAGAAAATGATTTGTCGATGGACATCAAGAAAAAAGAGATCGGATACTATCTGGAGAATGTCAAACTGTATCTGACGAACCTAAGAATTTCGAAACCATGAACGATAATAAAAACAGACTGTTTGAAGGTCTGGGTGTAGCGTTGGCGACCCCCTTCGGGAAAGACGGAGAGATTGATTATGATTCGCTGGGAAATATGGTCCGCCACTGTATGGCCGGCGGAACGGATTACCTGGTGGTGTCGGGCACAACGGGAGAATCGGTAACCCTTAGCAGCGACGAACAGGAGAGGATAGTGCGTCACGTAGCGGCGCAATCGGAAGGGAAAGCCCGCATCGTCATCGGCATAGGCGGCAACGATACCGCCGACGTCATCCGTACCATCCGGCATACCGATTTTACGGGAATTTCAGGAATACTGTCTGTAGCTCCCTACTATAACAAGCCTGCACAGAAAGGCGTGACAGCACATTTCAAAGCCATTGCCGCTCAAAGTCCGGTACCGGTGATCTTGTACAACATTCCCGGACGTACCGGCATTAACATGACGGCGGAAACCACGCTGGAACTGGCGCAGGAAAAGAATATCGCGGGAATAAAGGAAGCGTCGGGGATGCTGTCCCAGATCATGGCCATCATTGCCGGACGCCCGTCCGATTTTGCCGTCATCTCCGGCGACGATTCCCTTACGCTCCCGCTGATCGCCCTGGGCGGCAACGGCGTTATCTCCGTAGCGGCCAATGCTTTCCCCCGTCAAATGTCGATGCTGGTGAAAGAGGCGCTGGCCGGCCGCATGGAACAGGCACGGGCAATGCACTACGAACTGTTACCGCTGTTTGAGGCACAGATGGCCGACGGCAATCCGGCCGGCATCAAGGCTGCGCTGCATCTGCTCGGCAAGGCAGAAAACATATTGCGCCTGCCGCTGGTACCCGTTTCACCTCAGACATATAAACGAATAGAATGCATCATCCAACAAATATTATCGTCTGACTTCAACACTTAAAAAAAATGTTGAAACCAATCTTACCCGATATAGACCTAAGTTCGTTCGAGTCGATATATAACGCCTATTTTCCGGTACTGTACAACTATGTGGTCACGATTGTTAAAGACCGAACGGAAGCCGAAGATATTGTGAGCGACGTGTTTTTGAAATTGTGGGAAGAAAAGGATAACATTGCCATCCGGACATCCGTGAAAGCATATCTTTTCAAAAGCTCCTACAACCAAAGTATCAATGTTTTGAAGCGTAAAAAAGTACATGAACGCTATGAAAACTATTTTCAACATCTCGCTTTATTGGCCGAAGCAGATCCGGATTATCCCTTGTCTCAGTTGATAGAAAAGGAACTAACCGGCATATTGACGAAAACGATTGAAAAACTTCCTCAGCAATGCCGGGTCATATTCAACATGAGCCGGAATGATGGCCTGACGCATGAAGAAATAGCCCAACAGTTGGGCGTCAGCGTCAATACGGTACACATGCAAATAAGAAGAGCATTGAAAAAACTGCGTGTCGAATTAAGGGATTTCCTGCCGTTGCTGCTGCTGTACATTTCCACAGCCGGACGGTTGCCCTGAAAACAAATGCCGAAAAATAAAATGCATTTGAGGGGAAGGTTTGTTATCATATAACGGTTGTTCCTTGTCTTAATAACATAAAGACAAAGAACAGTCGAAATGGAACATAAGGATCTTCACTTGATGGATGAGTTACTGTTGCAATGCCTTGAGGGCAAAGCCGACAGAGAAACGTATGACCGGGTGCGGCAATGGGCGGCATCTTCGTTGCAAAACAGGCAATATTACCGGAAGATACTGGATACGTTGATTGTTTCCCGCCTGTTGTCACCTGTTGATCGGCAAATACAGGAGCGCGTATGGACGCGGATTTCTTCCCGGATACAGGCAACCGGAAAACATCCGAAGCCGGTTCGTCTAACGCTGTTGAAATGGGTGGCGGCCGCAGCAGCGCTGCTGATAGCATATATGGCAGGGGTACAAACCGTTGATCATTTGAAGCCCGACCGCCGAGATGCGGTTGAGTTGGCCGGAGAAGGGAAATCGGTACTGACATTAAGCGACGGGAGCAAAGTATGGCTGAACAAGACCTCCACCATCCGGTATAACCGTGATTACGGCCGGAAAAAACGTGAAATCGCCTTAACCGGAGAAGCTTATTTTGAAGTTGCCGAAAATGCGGGCAAACCGTTTATCGTAAAAACCGACCAGATGGAAGTGGAGGCTTTAGGCACGCAATTTAACGTCAAAGCCTTTCCCAACGACCGGTTCGTTAGCGCTACGCTGGTGGAAGGAAAGATAAAAGTGCTGGCAGGAGCACAGGAAACCGTCATGCAGGCAGGACAACAACTGCGCTATGATAAATCCGAAGCGAAAACAACGCTCCTGACCATTGACAGCAGGCCATACACGGCATGGAAAGACGGATTGATGCTTTTCGACCAGGAAGGCCTCGAAAATGTATTTGCACAGATGGAAGAAAATTTCAACATTCCCATTTGCCTGAAAAATAAAAAACTCGCCACACGAAAAATTACCGGACGTTTCAGCCTTAACGAAAAACCGGAAAAAATCTTGAAAATTCTGCAACAATCATTATCATTTCATTTTTACATGAAAAATGACACCATTTTCGTTAAATAAAGTTGTTAAAATATTGCGGTACGCTTGTCTTCTGGCATGTGTAGGAATCTTCGGCAGTTGGGGAGAGTTGAACGCACAATCGCGGAAAATTTCCTTCACCTACAGAGATGTGCCTTTGAAAACCATTTTGAAAGATATCGAGGATCAAAGTTTCTATTCCTTTGTATATTCGGATAAAATTGATGTGAACAAAACGGTCACCCTCCGGGTAGTCGATCTGGAGCTGGATGAAGCCCTCAAGATGTTGTTTGCAGCGGTAGGACTGAATTACAAAATAACCGATACCTACGTCGTCGTCTATCATCCGGACGCGACATCTGCAAGGCAGGCAGCGCAGCAAAACATCAGGATTACCGGCGTCGTCACCGATGAAACAGGACAGCCGATGCCGGGAGTGAATGTCACGCTCAAAGGTACCATGACAGGAGTGATAAGCGACCACAGCGGAAAATATGC
>JAISWE010000082.1 GCA_031271175.1 Bacteroidales bacterium
TTGCCGGCCGCAGGGAAGAACTCGAAGAATTTGAAAAATCAGACGACATATTTACTTTTCCAAGGGGGCAAAGATAACATTTTCATAACAATTTAGCAACTCGTTGGATAAAAATGATCATTTGGGTGTGCAAAATAAAAGCAGAAAAAAATAAGATACAAAAGAAGGATCTGACTTAAAATAAATTTCATCCACATTTCCTATCAGGCAGGAGGGAAGCGAAGCTGTTTTCTTCCTGCTTTCTTTTTCCGCCCTCCCATTAGCGTCCGTACGTGCCGTTCGGTGCCGGCAATGAAAGTCGCACGCGGCTTTCCGTCAGAGCTGCGTTTTTGTTCGGCGTTTGGGCGGGAACAGATCGAACGCCAGCCATTAACGCGCAATATCTGCAATGCGTCAGTGCTCTTTTATCAGTGAGGCAATGCTTGTTCCCTGCAATTTTTTGTAGGTATAGGAACGAATATCGTTGAAGGTATCCCGTATTTTGCAGGTCTGCTCATCTTTGCAATGTATGCAGGGCTGATAATATTTTTCCGACGTACAGGGCAGCCATGCAATAGTACCTTCAAACAATCGGGTGATTTCCAGCAAATTAATTTCGTTTGGATTCTTGATCAGGTAGTAGCCGCCGTTTTTTCCCAGCCGGCTGCCGAGATATCCGTTGTTCTTCAATTCGAGCAATATGGATTCCAGAAAACGTTTGGGAATCTTTTCGCTTTCGGCGATTTGATTGATTAATAATACGCCTTTACCGTATTCTTTGGCCAGTCGCGTAAGCGCCAGCATGGAATATCTTGTTTTTTGAGTTAACATGTTTATCCGATTTTACTGATTTGCTTTAGTTTATTCATATCGATGATTTCCATCTTTTTGCCTGAAATGGAAATAATTCCTTCCTGTTGCCATTTCGACAAAGTCATGATAATGTTTTCGACCGAACAGCAGGCAAATTCCGCCAGTTCTTTCCGTGTGAGCGAAAGGTTAAAAGAATTGTGGAAATAAACATCCTGCGACAGATACAGAAAAACATCCGCTATTCTTCCTTCTTTCTGCTTGTTAGCCACACTGATAAAATTAAGAATAGAACTTTTGAACATTTCGGAAGCCAACTGGAACAGCGCCACGGCAAAACGTCCGTTGCTTTTCAACAGTTCAAACAGCACATTGGACTCTATTAAAAAAACCTCGCAGTCTTCCACCGCAACCATCGAAAAAAGATTGTTGTCCTTGTAGAAAAGGTTGGCGCCGCCCAAAATCTTCGGCGCCGACACCAGCGTAAGGATCGTATTTTTTCCGGTGGCTTCCGACGAAAAGTTAAATTTCACGATTCCGCTTTGCAGAAAGGCTACGTGCGTCGGCGGATGACCTTGTTTCAAAATGATTTCGCCCTTCTTGAACTTCAAATACACGGATGTTTTTTCTATCCGCTTAAATTCTTCGGCTGTAATGAATTGCAGAGAAATCTTTTTAAAGCCGCTATAATAATTTTCAAGCTTTTGATTGGACATAGAATGAAGATAACATTGAAAATTTAATGTTTTTTAATGCAAAAATCCATGCAAAGATATGGATTATTTCTTTAATATTAATTTTTAGCGATAATTATTTTTTCGATAACTTTGTTTTTTATTCATATTGGTTAGTTTTATCTTCATGAAGAAATTACATTTGACGGAAGACTGGTCGGCAACGATAGTCGGGTTAGGCGGTATTGCAGCTGTTACGGGTATTTTTGCGTTGTTTCATTGGACGCCGGCAGCAGCCGTTTTTCAGTGGAAAGACGGAAACGACGCGCTTAATATCCTGTCGGGCATCAATCTCGTGAACATGGGCATTTTCTTTGTCCTGTCGTATCTGATGCTGTTCGTAGCCCAACGGCTGCAAGGCAAACCGTTCGCCCACACGCTCGGTTTTCCGGTCATTTTTCTGCTGGCCATGCTGGCTTCGTTCATCGGAGGCTACCGGCCTGTGAATGATATCGGCATTGAAACGGTGATATTCAGCTTATTGATAGGCCTCATCATCCATCATTTTTTCGGATTGCCGGAGTGGTTGCGAAACGGCCTTTCCTCGGAGCTGTTCATCAAGATAGGATTGGTTTTCCTGGGCGCATCCATTCTTTTTCAAAGTTTGTTGAAATCAGGCGTATTGGGTCTTATTCAGTCCGTGGTAGTAGTATTTGCCGTCTGGTATTTTTCCTTTTGGCTTTGCAGGCGTTGCAGGATCGACAAAGAACTCTCGGTGATGATGTCCAGCGCTGTTTCTATCTGTGGCGTTTCCGCCGCCATTGCCAGCGCGGGGGCTATCAAAGGCGATCCGAAAAAATTGTCGTACGTTGTTTCGCTTGTGCTGGTGGTGGCTGTACCCATGATTATCCTGATGCCTTTTTTAGCCGTACTGTTAGGCCTGAACGAAGTAGTCGCCGGTGCGTGGATTGGCGGTACCATCGACACCACCGGCGCCGTAGTGGCCACCGGCGCCCTGTATGGACAGGAGGCGCTCGAAACGGCCACTATTGTCAAATTTTCACAGAATGTGTTGCTGGGAATTGCCGCTTTTCTGATAGCCCTGTTTTGGAATATCGCCGGAAAAGGACAAACGCCGCCGGATGTGGAAAAAACAGGATGGCGCGTTATCTGGGAACGTTTCCCTAAGTTTGTGCTTGGATTTATACTGGTTTCGCTCATTTTTTCCTTTTTCTTTGCAGATGCAGGCTATAAACCCGTAAATGATTCGCTTAAAAAAATCCAACACCTCTGGTTCACGTTGGGGTTTGTATCCATCGGACTGGAAACGGACTTCAAAAGCCTGTTTAACAGAGGAAATACAAAAGCCGGGCTGGTTTTTATCGGAGCGCAAATCTTTAACATTGCCTTTACGCTGCTCATTGCCCGGTTGGTCTTTGGGGTGGAGTGGTAAACACGGTTCCGGTTTGCAGTTGCAAAGAAAATAAAGATATTTACTTCCTGAATGGGCATCCGTTTCCGAATTTTCGGAATAATCACTTAACTTTGCCGGATAATTTTTTTTCGTGGATGAATAAAATCGTAAAAAAAGAATACCTTTCCGCCAATGTCTTTCGGATGGAGATAGAAGCGCCGCGCATTGCCGCCAGCCGGAAAGCGGGACATTTTGTCATTGTTCGCCCGTGCAGCGGAGGCGAACGCATTCCCCTCACCATTGCCGATGCGGACGTTCATGCGGGAACGATCACGCTGATCATACAGCAGGTGGGCTGTTCGACGGCAAAGCTGGCGAGACTGAACGAAGGCGATTACCTCTGCGATGTAGTAGGCCCTCTGGGGAATGCCACTCACATCGAAAAAACAGGCACTGTGCTGTGTGCGGGTGGCGGCGTAGGTATCGCTCCCTTGTACCCTATCGTACAAGCCTTTAAAAATATCGGAAACAGAGTTATAACGGTGCTTGCCGCCCGTTCGGCCGATTTGCTGATTTATGAAAAAGAAATGGCGGTATGTTCCGATGAGGTGATACTTGTCACCGACGATGGTTCCCGCGGCAGAAAAGGATTGGTAACCGACGGTATGGAAGAGGTGATACTGAGGGAAAAAGTAAATCAGTGTGTGGTGATCGGGCCGGCCGTCATGATGAAATTTGCGTCATTGCTCACGCAAAAGTACCATATCCCTACGATGGCCAGCCTCAACACCATCATGGTGGACGGCACCGGCATGTGCGGCGCCTGTCGCTGTTCGGTGGGAGGAAAAACCAAATTCGTATGCGTTGACGGCCCTGAATTTGACGCTCACCAGGTGGATTTCGACGAAATGCTTCGGCGGATGACAGCGTACAGGGACGCGGAAACCGTAGCGTATGAACAAATCCTTCATCAATCATAGGTCATGAAAACGCCGAACTACTTAACGACAGAACGCAGCCAACCGTGGCGCGAAGAATTGCGCAAATCCGTCAAAGCGGCGGAAAGAACCAAACGTGAGCGGGTAAAAATGCCCGAACAGGACGCGCAAGTGCGAATCACCAACCAAATGGAAGTCAACCGAGGACTCGACGAAAAACAGGCCGTAGCAGAAGCTTCCCGCTGCCTCGACTGCGCTGAACCTACCTGTATCGGCGGTTGTCCGGTAAACATCAACATTCCGAAGTTTATCAAATATATTGAAGGCGGTCGTTTTTTGGAAGCCGCCCGCAGCCTGAAGGAGACCAATGCCCTTCCGGCGGTGTGCGGACGAGTGTGTCCGCAGGAAGAACAATGCGAATCAAAATGTTTTTACACGCTGAAACTAAAAAAGCCCCCCGTGGCAATCGGTCATCTCGAACGGTTTGCAGCAGATTACGAACAAACCTCCGGCAAGATATCGGTGCCGGACGTGGCGCCGTCCAACCGCGTCAAGGTGGCAGTCGTCGGTTCGGGGCCTGCCGGCTTGGCGGCTGCCGGCGATCTGGCCAAACAGGGATATGACGTTACCGTGTTTGAAGCGTTGCACGAAATTGGCGGTGTA
Source organism: Bacteroidales bacterium (assembly GCA_031271175.1). Lineage (GTDB taxonomy): Bacteria > Bacteroidota > Bacteroidia > Bacteroidales > UBA4181 > JAIRLS01. The sequence continues at coordinate 4,479 of JAISWE010000082.1, forward strand.
TTAAAATATGGTATTCCCGAATTTAGGCTGCCCAATGTGATTGTGGATGTGGAAATCGAGCATCTTCGCAAGATGGGCGTTCGGTTTGTCACCAACTTCATCGTGGGCAAGACTGCCGGTTTCGACGACCTTCGCGCGGAAGGATACAAAGCCTTTTTTGTGGGGAGCGGCGCCGGCCTTCCCAATTTCATGAATATTCCGGGAGAGAACCATATCGGTATCCTTTCGTCCAACGAATATCTGACGCGCATCAACCTGATGGGAGCCGCCGGAAAGGGCTTCGACACGCCCGTCCCTGCAGGAACAAACGTAGTAGTGATAGGCGGCGGCAATACGGCAATGGACAGCGTGCGTACCGCCAAACGATTAGGCGCGCGCCGGGCGGTCATCGTGTATCGCCGTTCACTGGACGAGATGCCGGCGCGCAAGGAGGAAATACATCATGCGCAACAGGAAGGCGTGGAATTTCTGTGCCTGAACAATCCTGTCGCGTATTTGGCAGATGAAAAAGGCCGTGTGACGCATGTGCGGCTGCAAAAAATGACGCTCGGCGAACCCGACGCTTCGGGGCGCCGCCGTCCCGTGCCTGTGGAAGGTTCCGAATACCTGATGGAAACGGATCTGGTAGTGGTGAGCGTCGGCGTATCTCCGAACCCCTTGATAGCAAAGGCGCTTCCGTCGCTGGAAGTGTCGCGTTGGGGAACGCTGACGGTCAATGAAGAAAACATGCAAACTTCCATCCCCGATATTTTTGCAGGCGGAGACATTGTCAGGGGAGGAGCAACCGTTATCCTCGCCATGGGCGACGGCAGAAAAGCCGCTGCCGGAATACACCGGTATCTGAATGAAAAATGACAACCGTATGAAAAATCCGCATACCTCTATTGTCCGTTGACTTAGGACATCGAAGCAACGGTTAGACTTTGTTTATTTCGCATTCCTAAATGCGTCAGACCTGTTTTTTTTACGATTTGTTTGTTCGATACGAAGGAAATAATTACTTTTGCGGCTGAGAAAAGCCCAGGTGGTGGAATTGGTAGACACGCTACTTTGAGGGGGTAGTGGGCGTTAGCCCGTGTGAGTTCGAGTCTCGTCCTGGGCACAAAAAGAGACAAACCGGCGGAAAAGGAAGAAAAGAATAAGCGGCTTTTTCTTCCTGTATATTGATTTCCAATTGAATAGAAAATTTTCTTTGTGCACGCCGGAAAAATATTTCATAAAAAATATTTTTTATGGAAGATTTAAAAAATATTTTTCGTATATTTGCGTTGTTAGTAAGAACGTATCATAAATTTTTAAAATTACCATACCATGAAAAGAGTAAATGTGTTAGTGTTAGGATTGATAGCGACGGTTCTGCTGGTCGGAGCGTCCTCATGTAAAAAGAAAAACGACGGTAAGAGCGCCGCGTGCGATATCGTATCTTTTAAGGTGGCCAACGATTCGTGGCAAATCAGCGGTACGAGCATCACCTTCACCTACCCCAAGGCTACGTCTGAAACGGCGCTTGCGCCCGTTATCGAGATCTCGCCAGGCGCAACGGTGACCCCGGCTTCCGGCACGGAGCAAAACCTTTTCGCCGCCTCCGGAGTGAACTATACCGTCACCGCAGAGGACGGCACAACGACGAAAACATACAACGCCAAGGCAACCAGGGCGGCCAATTGAGGTAAAGCCATCGTGTTGCAGCGTGCGGTCAGTCCCGGCAGGACAACCTTGTCGCCGGCGTCTCCGCTCCGCTTCATGTGGCATGGTCAATTGACAAGTATCATTTTTCATTGTCAAGTACCGCAAGGGTGATATCACCCCTGCGGTATTATGTTATTCATTATTAACTGTTTTTTGCAGATTCAAAAAATGGTTATCTTTGCCGTATTCTTAAAAGATAAAATATGCATTGTCGTTCAAATATATTGTTTTTTGATTTCCGGTTTTTACCGCGAATAAATATCATGATTAGTGACACGGCGTTTTTCGGAGAAAAACGGTCGGCGCCGGTCATCCATCAAAATCATTCCATCCGCCATGCCTGAAAAACTGTTTTTGCTGGATGCTTATGCGTTGATTTACCGTGGCTATTATGCCCTCATTCGTACACCCATGTTCAACTCATCCGGGTTCAACACCTCTACGATTTTCGGTTTTGTGAACACACTGGAAGATTTACTGAACAGGGAAAAGCCCACGCACATTGCCGTAGCCTTCGATCCTCCGACGCCGACATTTCGTCATGAAATGTATCCGGCATACAAAGCCCAGCGGGAGGAAACACCGGAAGAAATTCGAAAATCCGTTCCGCGCATACGGGAAATCATTGAGGCTTACCGTATTCCTATCGTAGAATGCGACGGCTATGAGGCCGACGACGTTATCGGAACCCTTGCCGGGAAAGCCGCCGCACAAGGTTTTGACGTGTACATGATGACGCCCGACAAAGATTATGCACAACTGGTCACCGATCATGTGTTCATGTACAAGCCGGCGCGGTCGGGAAAGGAGATGGAAATTCTCAATGCGGAGAAAGTGTGCGAGAGATACCGGATCAAGTCGCCTGAGCAATTCATCGAAATATTGGCGCTCATGGGCGACAAGTCGGACAATATACCCGGTGTTAAAGGCATCGGAGAGGTGGGAGCAGTGAAACTGATTGAGGAATTTGGCACGGTAGAGCATTTATTGCAAAATATTGATTCGGTAAGGGGAAGCAACAAGGATAAAATTATTGAATACCGAGAGGATCTGATTTTGTCTAAAAAGTTGGTTACCATCAAAACAGATGTGCCTATTGCGTTTTCGAAAGAGGCATTTGCCGTCCATGCTCCCGATAAAGCTAAACTCATAGCGCTGTTCAAGGAATTTAACTTCCGAACCTTTCTCCACCGGATGGAAACGCAAGTTCCGCTGTCGTCCGTGCCGCACCAACTAAACCTTTTCGAAACTTCCGTTCGAGAAGAAACGCTTGTTGAACGTGCATACCGACAGATAGATACCGTGCCGCACCGGTATCATATTGCCGATACGCCGGAAAAACGGCAGGAACTCGTTCACCTGCTTCTGCAACAGTCCGTATGCTGTTTTGATACGGAAACGACCGGATTGGAAACTTTCAACAGCGAACTGGTAGGCATGTCCTTTGCCATAAAACCCTACGAAGCATGGTATGTCCCTGTGCCTCCCCCCAATGGAGGAGAACTTGCGGAGATACGCGAATTTAAGCCGTTTTTTGAAAATCCCGCTATCCGAAAAGTCGGGCAAAACCTGAAATTCGACATCCTTGTATTGAAACAGTACGGCGTGGAAGTAAAAGGAGACCTGTTCGACACCATGCTGGCGCACTATCTCATACAGCCCGAACAGTGGCACAACATGACCTATCTGGCTGAAAAATACCTGGATTATTTGCCTGTGGAAATCGAAACACTCATCGGTAAAAAGGGCAAAGGGCAAGGCAACATGCGCGATGTGCCATTGGAAAAAATCGCCGAATATGCCGCCGAAGACGCCGATGTGACCATACAGTTGCAGCAAAAACTCGACGAACAACTGCGAAAGTACGGCATGACCGGACTGGCTCTCGATGTGGAGATGCCGCTGGTGTACGTCCTTGCCGACATGGAAGCGGCAGGCGTGAAGATAGACAAAACAGCAATGGCCGAATCGGGACAGGTATTGATGGCGGATATCGAAAAATTGGAAGAAGAAATTTACGAAATGGCGGGTACCCGCTTCAATATCGGGTCGCCAAAACAGTTAGGCGAAGTACTGTTTGTAAAAATGGACATTAGCAAAGGCGAACATGCAAGAAGAAAAACCAAAACCCAACAATTCTCCACCAGTGAAGAAGTGCTTTCGGGAATGACCGACAAACATCCCGTCGTTTCAAAAATTTTGGAATACAGGGGGTTAAAAAAAATATTATCCACCTATGTGGAAGCCTTGCCCAAACTGGTCAATCCCCGCACTGGAAAAATACATACCTCCTTCAATCAGGCCATTACTTCAACCGGACGGCTGTCGTCCACCGATCCGAACTTGCAGAACATTCCCATCCGTGAAGAACGGGGGCGTGAAATACGTAAGGCATTCATTCCAAGCGATACGCAACGCCTGCTACTTTCGGCGGATTACTCGCAGATTGAACTTCGCCTGATGGCGCACATGAGCGCCGACGCCAACATGATGGAGGCGTTCTGGCAAAATGCAGATATTCACGCGGCTACGGCAGCGAAAATTTACGGTATCCCGCTGGAAAAAGTCACTTCCGACATGCGCCGTAAAGCTAAAACAGCCAATTTCGGTATTATCTACGGTATATCCGGCTTCGGACTGTCGCAACGGCTGGGCATTCCGCGTGCGGAAGCGCAGGAACTCATATCCGGCTACTTCGAAGCCTATCCTTCCGTGAGACAGTATATGAACGACGTCGTAAACAAAGCTCGCCAGCATGGGTATGCCGTTACCCTGATGGGACGCCGACGCTATTTGCCGGATATCCTTTCCGCCAACGCCATTGTAAGGGGCATGGCGGAGCGCAACGCCATCAACGCCCCCATACAGGGGTCTGCCGCCGACATCATCAAACTGGCAATGATCCGCATCCATGCCGCTTTTGCCAACCTCCGGCTCCAATCAAAAATGATACTGCAAGTGCACGACGAATTGGTGTTCGATGTCTTCCAACCCGAACTCGAAGAAGTGAAAGCCATCGTTTGCAAGGAAATGGAGAATGCCTATCCGTTGAATATCCCGCTTACCGTAGAAGTAGGCGTAGGGCGTAACTGGTTGGAAGCTCACTAAATAATATTAAAAAAAATGAAATATATCATAATCAGTACATTTCTCCTTGCCGGATGGTGCGTAGAAGGCAGGATTCCGATGGAAAAAACCCGCACGACGATCTCTGCAAAAACTGCCGACGCTTCAACGGCGTCGGCAACATGGCTTCCCATCGCGGAAAGCGAAGTGGTCGATGCGTTGAAAAACGCACTGACAAAGGGCGCTAAAGAATCGATAAGTATCGCTTCCGCTGTCGACGGCTTTTACAGGAATCCCAAATTGTTTATCCCCTGGCCTGCCGAAGCGGAAAAGATGAAAACCGTGCTGTCCAGCCTTGGGCTAAGTTCACAGGTGGCCACCGTGGAGAAAACCATCAACCGCGCCGCCGAAGAAGCGTCCAAAAGCGCCTTCGAGGTATTTGTCTCCGCTATCAAGAACATGACCGTCAAAGATGGTATTGCCATTGTGACCGGAGGTGATAATGCCGCTACGGAATACCTTCGCCAAACGACGTCAAACGAACTGTCGGAAAAATTCAAACCCATCGTAAAAAAAGCCATCGGAAAGGTAAAACTCACCTCTTATTGGAATCCCCTGATGAAGAAGTATAACAAGATTCCCGGAGTGCAAAAGCAAAATCCCGACCTGGAACAATACATTACGGATAAAGCGATCGACGGCCTGATGGTATTGATTGCCGAAGAAGAAGCGAAAATAAGAAAAGACCCCGCCGGACAGGTGACCGACATATTAAACAGAATATTGAAAAAATGAAACACTTATGGTGGTTCCGCTGATATGTCCTTATGAAACGGTGATTCTGGCCGCCGGCGATTTTCCGGTAAGGGAAGAATCGCTTTCCCTGCTCAGGAAAGCCCGGGAAATCATCTGTTGCGACAGCGCCGCCGAACATCTTCTCTCCGCGGGACTTGAACCACACCATATCGTCGGCGACATGGATAGCCTTGCTCCTTCCGTGCGCCAACGCTACCAAAGCCGCATCCGGTATTTTCCCGAACAGGAAACCGGCGATCTTGCCAAAGCCCTGCGGTTCTGCATGAGCCTCAACCGGAACGGCATCCATGTGATGGGAATCGGCGGAAAGCGGGAAGACCATATCCTTGCCAACCTGTCCGTCCTGTTTGCCTATTCTCAATACCTCGAATTGCAGGCAATCACCAACTACGGCGTATTTCATCCCATCCGGCAGGCCACCATTTTCGAAAGCGCGCCGAAACAACAGGTATCCGTTTTTTCAATGATCCCCGGCACTTTGTTTACTTATCACGGTTTGAAGTACCCGTTGAAGGATGCCACGCTTGCCGAATGGTGGCAAGGTGCGTTGAACGAAGCCTGCGGCCCCTTGTTTACGATTGAAATTCATGGAGGAGGAGCGCTTGTTTTCAGGGAATTTATGCCGAAATGATACAGATATTATCACCCAAGGAAATAAAGGATGCCGACGCATACACCATCTGCCGGAAGCCGATTGCGGCAATCGAATTGATGGAAAAAGCGGCCGCTGCCTGCACCGAATGGATCGCCGGCCATGTCAAACGCGACAGGAAGATCGTCGTATTTGCAGGCCCCGGCAACAACGGTGGAGACGGATTGGCCATTGCACGCCGGTTACACGCACTGCACTACGACGTACAAGTATTCCTGCCGATAACCGGCGTCTCTCTTTCCGACTGTACCCGCCTCAACCTGGCCGAATTGAAAAATATCCGGCTGGAAGTGACGGAAAACGGGCAATTTCCGGAACTTACCTCTGAACATGTCGTCATTGACGCCATGTTTGGCATCGGGCTTACACGTCCGCTGACGGGTATTGCCGCACAGGCGGTAGCCTTTATCCGGCAGTCTCCGGCACGGGTAATTGCCGTTGACATTCCGTCGGGCTTGTTTTGTGAAGACAATAGCCTCAATCCGCCCGATTCCATCCTGAAAGCCGACTATACCCTGACTTTCCAACAACCCAAACTCTCGTTTTTCTTCGCTGAAAATTCATCTTTTACCGGGAAATGGGAAGTGCTGGATATCGGGTTGCTGACCGAAAAGGCCACATCGCAGCACTACATGCTGTCGGAGGAAGATATCAAGTCGTTGTTTGCACCGAGGAAAAAATTTTCGCACAAGGGCGATTACGGCCATGCCTGCATCATTGCCGGAAGCCGCGGCATGATGGGCGCTGCCGTACTGGCGGTGAAAGCCTGCCTGCGCAGTGGAGCGGGACTGGTAACGGCGCACGTCCCTCAAGATGAGCGCCTTTCGATACAGTTGTCGGCGCCGGAAGCGCTGGTTTCGGCAGACGAACACCCCCAAGTCTGGTCGCAAGCGCCCGACCTGAAACATTACACGGCGGCTGCCATAGGGCCGGGCATCGGAAAAGACCCATTGACGCGACAGGCATTGACGGACATCCTCAAAACCTTCCGCAACGGCGAACGGCAAGCTCCTCCGGCGGTATTAGACGCCGATGCGCTCAACCTGATTGCCGAAAGCAATGAAAAATTCGCCCTGCTGCCGCCCAATTGTATCATTACGCCCCATCCAAAGGAATTTGACCGGCTGGCAGGCCTGTCTTCCAATGGCTACCAGCGCTGGCTCAAGCAAAGAGCATTAGCCGAAAAATACCGTATCATCATCGTATTGAAAGGCGCGTACACTTGTATCGCATCGCCCGACGGCGCCTGTTATTTCAACGCTACCGGCAATCCGGGCATGGCTACCGGCGGAAGCGGCGATGTATTGACAGGCATCATTGTTTCCTTGCTCGCACAGGGATGGGAGCCCGTCAAGGCAGCCTGTGCCGGAGTATGGATTCACGGGGCTGCCGGAGACCTGTCGGCGGAAAAATACGGTCAACAGGCGATGACAGCAGGAGATATTATTGAATGTATCGGAGATACACTGAAAAAACTACAGCCCGACAATGAATTTTCCGGCTAACCAACCGTAAGCTAAAACATACGGTTAATAAAGTGTTGTCCCTGCGGGACTTAGTCGCTGTCCTGCGTTCCCCTCCTGTGGAAGTGTCCGAAAAACGGTGTGCTTTTCCCGATTAGGCAAAAAAAATCAAAAAAAATCAAAAAAATAATCTCATTGAAATTGTTGATACACAATGCAATATAAAAAAACACCAAAAAAAATTATCATTTTTTTGATGTTTTTTTTGGCGGGCTATTGTTTTTTGAAAATTAATGCTTACATTTGCGGTGAGATTTTTGGGGGGAAGATTCCCCTGAAAATATCGGGAAAATATCGGGGAATTGTTTGTTTTATTGATAAAAAGAGAAAAAATGCGACTTTTTACCCATAAAAATGTGTCCAAATTTTCGATGAATAGAGAGTTTGGCACGGTTTTTGCAGAGAGAGAGAGAGAGAGAGAGAGAGAGAGAGAGAGAGAACAATGTAGCTGTCCTTCAGTTACTGTATTATATATGCCACAGCATGTCGGGACATGTTGTGGCTTTTTTGTTGCTAACTGT
>JAISWE010000099.1 GCA_031271175.1 Bacteroidales bacterium
AGGTAAATTTACTCAAAGCGTAGGTAAATTTTCGCTTTACGCAGTGGAGCAATAGCCTTTTTTCCCGTGAACGCCATGCGTCGCGTGCGGGATTCAAGCGGTGTGAAACCGCCCTCTTACGGCGTATTTTTCGATAGCAACCTGAGGTCATCCTGTATGATATTTTGCAAAAAACAACAGCGCGAATGTACAACGAAAAAAATGATTTTGCAAATATTTTTGTATTATTTTACCCGTTACACCGTTACTTGTGTTTGTATTCCGTGCCGGATGATGCGTTTTTCTATTTCTCGGAGGTTTTTTTCGGGGATTTTGAAGAGGGTATCCAGCGGGGTGCTTCGGGCAATGGAATAGATTTGCACCAGTGAAGGGCGGATTTCGCAAATGGCTTTCTCCCACATCTCCAGTTCTTCGGGAAGCGTGTTGTTGATCGGCTGTCCGTTGTAAGTTCCCTGTACAAACATGGTTTGAATCACGCATTTTCCGTCGAAAGATTTCAGTTGTCGGATCATTTCCGTTAGTTTTACTTTTTTTACGGGACGGTTCAAGCTTTCCACGACGGCGTCGTTTGCGGCGTCGAGTTTAAGTATCGGCATGTCTGTTTTTTTCAGCGCTTCTGTGATGTCCTGCCGGTGGAGCATGGTTGCGTTAGAGAGCACGGAGACGATGGAGGAAGGCGACAGGCTGTTTCTCAATGCGACGGTGTCGTCCACAATAGCGGCAAATTCGGGATGCATGGTTGGTTCTCCGTTGCCTGCAAAGGTGATCGCGTCGGGCAGACGCCCCGCCGCAAGCATTTCCGTCAGTTTGTTGTGCAAGGCATGTCGGACAAGCTCCCTGTCGGGGAGCGCCGGTACCGCGCCGGGAACATTCCAGCCACATTCGCAGTAGATACAGTTGTAGTTGCAGTATTTGCGATCTACCGGAAGAAGGTTGACGCCCAGCGACGCCCCCAGCCGGCGACTTTGTACGGGACCGAATACAATCTGGTCGAATAAAAAGACAGACATGGCGGCAGGTTATAACATCGGTTGGGAACAACGGGCTTTGGCCGGGGACTGCCATCCGAAAGTCGGACAGTCGCAAGGCGTTCTTTTCCGGTATTTAGCGGGATAATGACGGCGCGAAGCGCTGCAGGAGACGAGCATGGACAGCAGTATCCAAGCTGCGATGCATGTTTTAACAGGTCTGTTCATGTTATTCATTTTCTTTAAACAGGGAATCGACAAATTCCGATTTGTGGAAGATCAGCAAATCTTCTGCTTTTTCCCCGACGCCGATGTACTTTACCGGGATTTTGAATTGGTCGGAGATACCCAATATGACGCCTCCCTTGGCTGTTCCGTCCAGTTTGGTCAGCGCCAGCGCGGACACTTCCGTTGCGCGGGTAAACTGTCGTGCCTGTTCGAAGGCGTTCTGTCCGGTAGAGCCGTCCAGCACCAGCAATACTTCGTGGGGAGCATCTGGGATGACTTTTCGCATCACGTTTCTGATTTTGGTCAGTTCGTTCATCAGGTTTACTTTGTTGTGCAGTCTGCCAGCCGTATCGATGATGACGACATCCGCATCGCCGGCTTTGGCGGAGCTGACGGTGTCGTAGGCTACCGCTGCCGGGTCGGCGCCCATCTGCTGTTTTACGATGTCCACGCCTGCCCGCTCTGCCCATACCGTCAGCTGATCGACCGCTGCGGCTCTGAAGGTGTCTGCTGCGCCCAGCAATACTTTTTTGCCGGCCTTCTTAAACTGACAGGCCAGCTTGCCGATGGTGGTGGTTTTGCCGACGCCGTTTACGCCTACAATCATCATCACATAAGGTTTTGCTGTGGCTATTGAGGCGAAATCGGACAGGTCGCCCGTATGGTTTTCTTCCAGCAGGGCGGCTATTTCTTCCCTCAGGATGACATTTAATTCGCCGGTGTTCAGAATTTTGTCGCTGGCTACTCTTTTTTCGATGCGGCGTATGATTTTAAGCGTGGTTTCCACGCCTACATCCGATGAGATCAGCACCTCTTCGAGGTTGTCCAAGACCTCGGCATCCACTTTCGATTTTCCGGCAACGGCTCTGGACAATTTCCGGAACAGACTTTCTTTCGTTTTTTCTATGCCTTTGTCAAGGCTTTCTTTTTTTTCTTTTGAAAAGAAACCAAATAATGCCATTTTGATGTTTTAGAATATATGATACTTTAATAATAAGGGAATGGGGAATTGTCCGGACATGTCTTTCGGAACGCCTACTGGTCGAAGAAGAAGCCGTTCAGTTCCCTGATATCCGCATGGGAGAAGCCGGAAGTACCGTCGAAGTAAGCGTCGATGGTTTTCAGCATCTCGTCGAAGGAGATATATCCGTCGTTGTTTTTATCGATGGATTTGAACTTAGCGGGTATCGGGAGGCTTCCTCTTGCCCGTGTTCGTGCCTGAGAGCGGGAGAGATAGGCTTCAACGTCTTTTCGCCCCAGCGCCGACTGTCCCAGCAGTTCGACAATGGTGGCATCGGTGACTTCTACGCCAAATTCATCGACGACGGCTCCCGTCCGCGAGACTTGCCTGTCTAAATAGTCGGGCACTCCGTCACCGTCTTTGTCGAACGGGCATCCCAGCGAATCTACGGGCACGTTGGCCGGCGTACCGGGGCATTCGTCCCATCCGTCGAAAATACCGTCATTGTCTTCATCGTCATACATGGCCATGTCGAAATCGTCCGCATTGGCAAACAGTTCCTCCACCACTTTGATTTTATCCTGTGAGAACAAGTCCAGATGCAGCGAAATATACGAAAAGGTAAACAGGTCGTTTCCCTTTTTTCCTTGATATTCGGTTTTTTTGGCAGCCGGCGTGATCCCGTCAAACAGGTCGGTGAAGGTATAATGAAGGGAGGTAGCCGTTCGAACCGTGACGCGGTCGGAAACGTTGATGTCGAAACCGATATCAATGGGAAGGGCAAAGGAGAAATTACTGTAATTTTTCAAGCCGTTTTGATTTTTATTAAAGGTTCGCCAATCCGTTTCGTAAGTGTAGTCCCGCTGGGTAAGGGACGCATTGTTCGGATCGCCTGTCAATTCGTTTACAGTCCGTATGGTGCCGTCGCTCCAGTAATGATAGCGGAGGCCGTTTTTGTCGTAACAGTCGGCCTTGGAGTTGAAGCTCATCGTTTCAAGTCCCACCGATACAAAAGGTGTGAGATATTTGCCTTTGATCAGCGGTTGGAAACTGTAATGGAGGTTGAACCCGAAGCTGTAGATGGTGGATTTGAAGTTCAGGTTATTGACGGTGTCGGACAGGTTCCAAATGCCGTCGCCGCCCTGTCCTTTGGGCAGGGTACGCTGTGTGCCGTACACGTTACCCGTCAGAAAGACCAGATTCGCCCTGAGGCGGTGCGTTTGTCCGATATAGGATGCGACATTGACTCTGACGCCCGGTTTTCCCACGGTGAGGCTGCGATAGGCGTCTTTCAGTTCTCCGTGAAAGGCGAAATAGCCTGTTCCAAGTCCTATCACCGGCATATAGACCGGATTTTTTACCGTATCGGTATGCGTCAACAGGGAGACGGCGCTTTCATCATCCGCGCTTTCGTCGGACTGCGCTGCTGTGGGAGCCATTTCTGCCAGCATGACTGCCGCCGCAAACATCAGTTTTTTATAAAATACCGCCATCGCTCGTCGCTTTTTATTTTATCCATTTTTGATTGAGGGAGAGCAACGCTTCCTGCACGGTTATTCGCCGGTCGCCGTCGTATGCCGTCACAAATGCGCCATCCAGCGGTGTTTCTGTTCTCAGATATACGCGGTAGTCGCGGGCGGTTTTATATTCCTGGAACGAGCCTGCGGAATACTTGTACCAGCCTTCATGCTGCTCCCTTACGACAGTGTATTCGAGTTGATATTTCCTGAAAACCTGCGGGATATTTACTTCTCTCCTGCCTGCGGCAATCTGTACCCTGAACTGGATGCCTGTTTTGGCGTTCGCTGTTTGCTTTTTTCCGGAAGCGCCGGTTGTTTTGGGAGCAGCGGGCGCCGTCTTTGGAGCGGGCGTGTTCGCCGGCGCTGCCGCAAGCGCTGGAGCCGCGGGCGCCGTTTCGTTTTCAGTGACAGGCGTTGGTTCCTCCGGCGAGCGGGAAGCGGTTATCACCTTACCGACAAGATCGTTCACCAGCGAGGGCGTCAGTTCTTCCAGTTTTTCGTCCTGCTCCACCACATCGGCCACTCGTGTCTTATCGCCGTCAAGATACGAGAACAGGCCGGTGATGGTCATGTTTGCCGGATCGGCTTTTGTTCCGGCGTCGGGCGACACTTTGTACTTGATCACAAAATACGGTTCCGACGGCAGTACGTTCCATACGAATTTTGCCGTCTGGTTTTCAAAGGAGAAGACCGCATTTTTGCCGTCGATATTTGACGCCTTGTAACCGGCGGGAATGGTTTCTTCCAGTTTTGCCAACTTTTCGATGGAACTTTTGTTGATCAACACTGTCACCAAAAAGGCGTTATTGTCCTGATACCACTGCGGTGGTTGGCGTATGCCGGCCACGGGTTCCGCCTGTGCCGTCGATATTTGGGGTTTCTCTTTTGCCGTTTTTGCGAAATCCTGAATGTCGATGACTTGAGCGGCATCTACTGTCGGAGAAGGTTGAATGGTGATCTTTTGAGGCTGGATATCGAAAGATTTTCTTTCGTTGTTTTCTACGTATGAGAATACGCCACCCAGGTCAACGCTGCCTTTCAAACGTTTATCGGCGGTAATGGTATAAGTGGCCGTAAATTGTTCCTCTTCGGGAAGGTTCAGCCAGATCAGCCGGAGTTTCTGGTCTTCGAAATGGAAATCGGCGTTGGCGGAATGAACGGCTTTTGCCGTCAATCCATACGGCAAATCTTGTTGAAGTCGCGCGAAACCGGTTAATGCGTTTTTATGGATGAATACGCTAACGGTTATTTCGTCGCCCGCCTGAATGACTTCGGGCATATTGATATCAACGACTATTCCCTTTTGGAAAAAAGTCAACACTCCGAAAATCAATGCGGAGACTATCGCTACCGGAAAAAGAATGCGTTTCATGAGTAAAAATTTTTAAATGACAAAGGTATGAAATATATTTCATTAAAAATTAGGACTTAACAAATATTTCGAATAAAATTTGTTGATCAGCGCCACCGCTTCATCCGCAGTATCAACAATGGTAAACAATTCCAGGTCTTCTTCCTTGATGTACTCGTGTTTTTTCAACATCACCGCCTTGAGCCAACTTACCAGCCCTTCCCAGTATGTTTTTCCTATCATGATGATGGGGAATTTTCCTATTTTTCCGGTTTGTATCAGGGTCAATGCTTCGAACAACTCGTCCAACGTGCCGAATCCTCCCGGCAAGACGATAAACCCCTGTGCATATTTAATGAATAAGGTTTTCCTGACGAAAAAATGGTCGAACGCGATCAGTTTGTCGGAATCAATAAACAGATTGTGTGACTGTTCAAAAGGCAGGTTGATGTTCAGGCCTACGGATTTTCCTTTTCCGCGCATGGCGCCCAAGTTCCCTGCTTCCATGATGCCCGGACCGCCGCCGGTAATAATACCGTAGCCGAATTGCGTCAGTTTATAGGCAATTTCTTCCGCCATTTTGTAATAGGGGTGGTCGGGCGTGGTACGGGCGGAGCCGAAGATCGAAACGCAGGGGCCTATCCTGCTCAACTTCTCGTAGCCTTCCACAAATTCCGACATGATTTTAAAAACCATCCACGAATCGTCTGTCTTTATCTCGTTCCATGTCTTACTGACAAACGCATCCCTTATCTTTTCTTCATTGACTGCATTCATTATCCGATTTATTTAAAATTATGGTGCAATATTACGATTTTTTTTCAGATTATTGAAATGGATCCTTTCGCCGCGCTTCATATACGCTCCGTTACCGGTATTTCCGGTTCAGTATTTCATTGGCGATGATTGCCTGACGGATGTCAAAAATATATTTTTCTTCTTTTTGCATGTATTCAGGTTCGGCGGGTACGATTTTCGGCGTTTCACGGGGCGGCGCGGCGGTTTCCGTTTCCGTCTCGTCGATCCCTTCTTGCGTTTTTTCCACAATAGCCCATTTTTCTCGTATCTTCCTCCAATTCTCGATCATTTCTTCCTCTTCCCCGACAACGTTTTCCGGCATCCTCGACAGCAATTCGTTTTCTTCTTTTTCCGCATCGGATTCCATCCGCTGTTGCTGTTTCATTGCTTCCTGTCTTTTTTTCTTAAGCGCTTTTTCGATGATTCCGCCGAAAAGCGCAAACAGAATGATGATGACGTACAGGATATTACCGATGTCAGCCTTTGCTCGATCATCCATATCCATCGCGAGAGCACGATGTGCAGGTTCAGGTATGTCAAAAATCGACGCAAAAGCATCCGTAGGCTTCACGCCGCTGTACGCCGCTACGCAAAACGCTTCATTTGCCGTCCAGACAGACAACCCCGCTGCCAGCACACAGGACAGCACAAAAAATAACATTTTTTTCTTCATGACTGTTATCTATTTTAATGACCGGACAAACATACGTGAAAAATTCAAGATTTCCAAGCCTGTGGGATGAAAAATATTTTAGCGGAAGGTAAAAAGCGAAAGCGGCAAAGGTAAAAACGACCTTACTGCCGTACTTGTGCGCCGGCCTCTCTTTCCAGCGCTGTCGCTATTCGCCGCATGGCCTTGTCGATCTGCTCGTCGGTAAGCGTTTGTTTCATGTCCTGAAGCGTGAAACTTACGGCATACGACTTTTTATCTTTTGCCATGGTTTCGTCTTCGTAAACATCAAACAGATTGACGTCTTTCAGCAGTTTCCGTTCGGCGGCAACAGCGATTCTGCCGATGTCGGCAAATTTTACCTGCCGGTTGACCAGTAGCGACAGATCACGGCGCACGTCAGGAAAGCGGGGCAACTCCTCGCAGGAGATTTTCACGAGTTGCACTGCCTTTATCACCTCGTTCCAGCGAAAATCCGCATAATATACAGGCGTTTTGAGGTCAAATCGTTTTAGCAGCGTAGGATTTACGGTTGCTACCTCCAGCAGCGGCGCACCATCGGCCGAATACAGGAGGCTTTCGGAAAACAGGTCGTTGTTTTCCGCTTCTGCCATACGTAACCGGCGAAGATCTATCCCCAGCCGCTTCAATACATTCTCCGCATAGGCTTTCGTCGTGTAAAAATCCGCCGACTGCCGGGGGGTATTCCAGTTCACCGGCAGTTTGATTCCGGTAATGAACAGCGCCAGATGTTTCTCTTCCGTAAATCCTGCCAAAGGCTGTCCTTCACGGCGCTCCCTCAGGTAGCAGTTGCCAAATTCATAGAGTCTCAAATCGGAATGGCGGCGGTTGACATTGTAGAGGATGGCCTCCAGTCCGCCATACAGCAGGGTTTGACGCATACAGCCCAAATCCTGACTCAACGGATTAAGAATATCCACTCCCTTTTCGGCGGGGAACACGGCCGACAGCTGATAATAAGCGGTTTTAGTCAATGAATTGGAGATAATTTCATTAAAGCCGCAACTGCTGAGGAAGTCGCTGACCGTATTGACCATCTTCTCCGGTTCAGGCTTCTGCACATACGCAAGCGTAGAATGTATTTTATCGTTGAATTGCACGTTGTTATAACCGTAGATGCGCAAAATCTCCTCTATGATATCGGCTTCCCGACGGACATCGACCCTGTAGGGAGGTACCTCTACGTCCAAACCGCCCGCCGGCTTTCCCACCGTTTTTATTTCCAGCGCCGCAAGAATCCTTTCGATCGTTTCCGGCGCTATTTCCGCCCCGATCAGTTTCCTGATGCGGGCAAAGTTCAGATGCACCGGAAAAGCGGCTACCGGACGGACATGAATATCGACGATTTCCGACCCGATGGCGCCTCCGGCAAGTGCTTTGATCAGCAGGGCTGCACGTTGGAGTGCGTACACCGTGTTCAACGGATCGACACCGCGTTCGAAACGGAAGGAAGCATCGGTATTCAGCCCGTGCCGGCGCGCCGTGCGACGGATGTACACGGGATTGAAACAGGCGCTTTCGAGAAACACACTCGTAGTCTGCGAAGTGATGCCCGACGCCAGTCCGCCGAAAACTCCGCCTATGCACATTCCGCCCCGCGCGTCGCAAATCATTAGATCATCGGCGGCCAGCTTGCGTTCCACCCCGTCCAGCGTAACGAAAGGCGTTCCTTCCGGAAGGGTTTTCACTATCACTTTACCCCCTTCGATTTTGGCTACATCGAAAGCATGGAGCGGCTGCCCCGTCTCGTGCAACACAAAGTTGGTCACGTCCACCACATTGTTGATCGGGGAAAGCCCGATAGCGCGCAGTCGATTTTGCAGCCATACCGGCGAAGGCCCAACAGTAATGCCGCTGAGAGTAACGCCGGCATAGCGCGGACAGGCCTCCGTATGCGCTACCGTCACCTCCACAGGCAGGTCGTGATGGTCCGCTACAAACGCATCCACCGGCGGAATGCGGAACCCTTCCCGCCTCGAAAAACCCGGCTCGTTCACCTCCAGCCACGCAGCCAGATCGCGGGCTGCGCCGATGTGAGAGGCAGCGTCAATGCGGTTGGGAGTCAGTCCGATTTCAAAAACACGGTCGATTTCCACATTGAAATGGCTTTTGAGGGGCGTTCCCGCAACAGCCGAAGCGTCCAGCACCATGATGCCGTCGTGCGAATCGCCCAACCCCAGTTCGTCCTCCGCGCAAATCATTCCTTCCGACTCTACGCCCCGTATCTTCGACTTCCTGATCTCGTAACTCCCCTCCTTTGTGTAAACGGTAGTGCCCACAACGGCCACCGCCACCTTCTGTCCGGCGGCAACATTGGGCGCTCCGCAGACAACCGTCAGCGGAACGTCCTTTCCCACATCCACCACGGCAACGCTTAGTCGATCGGCATTGGGATGACGCCCACATGTCAATATTTCCCCCACGACAAAACCTTCCAAACCGCCTTTCACGGGACACCACTCCTCCATGCCGTCCACCTCAAGCCCGATGGACGTGAAAACCGCCGAAATCTCCTCCGGCGACAGGCCGGTGCGGATGTATTCTCTCAGCCAACTGCAGGATATCTTCATTCCATTATACTGTTTTAAAATAAACCGGATACGCAACCGCTCTCCTTATAAAAACGGCCACATGCGTATCCGGAAAAAAAAAGCAAATGTAAGGAATATATTGACTACTTTTGCAAAAAAATATCCGACATGCATCTAAAAACATTCGTATTCAATCCATACGGGGTAAACACCTACATTCTCTCCGACGATGAGGGCAACAGCATTATCGTTGATCCTGCCTGCTGTTCTCCGGAGGAGCAGGCCGCGCTGACCGCCTTCGTCTGCGACGGCGGACTGACGGTACGCTGGCTCGTCAATACCCACGGACACTTTGACCACGTCATCGGCAACGCTTTTGTATGCGGCAGTTGGCATCCCAAGTGCGCCGCACACCGCGACGACCTTTTCCTGATGAACAACGTTTTCCGGCAGGGTGAAATCTTCGGATGTTCCGTAGAACAGCCCCCTGCCCCCGACTTGTTGCTGAAAGGCGGAGAAGAATGGACTCCCTGCGGCCTGAACATCCGGATACTGCATATTCCCGGACATTCGCCGGGGAGCATCGTGCTCCATCTTCCGGACGAAGGCATACTCTTTGCCGGCGACGTGCTTTTTCGAGAAAGCATCGGCAGAAGCGACTTGCCGGGAGGCAACTTTGACCTGCTGGTTGACGGCATCAGGCAACACTTGCTTACGCTTCCACCCGACACTGTCGTGTGGCCCGGACATGGCCCGGCAACATCCATCGGACACGAAAAACGCTACAATCCGTTCCTGACCGGACAGGAAAACTGACCCGCCCCCTGGCTTCGACACGCGACAAAAGCACTTCCAAAATTTGGTAGCTGCAAGATATTTGTCGGTTATCCCTGCTTCATTCCGTGTATCGTACGGTACAGGTCTAATGCAAATAAATCCGTCATGCCGGATACGAAATCCAGCACCGACTGTATTTGGGTATATACCGGGTCATCCGGTTGGCTGCGAAACTGCTCGGGCAACAACAGCAACAGTTTTTGGGCATAAGGCGACTGCGGGAACAGCGCCGCATCGACAAAATCGTCCAGCAGCGCCCCCAGAATACGATATCCGGCAATTTCCACCTCTACTACCGAGGGGTGATTGTAAATCCGTTTGCCGGACAGTTTCCTGCAATTCTCCATTCCGGCGGCAGATATTCCTTCCAGCGCATCCATCAGCGAACGGTCGAAGCATCCATTCATAATCGCCTCGTAATGACGAATAAACAGGTCGATACATTCGGTCACAAGTTTATTGATGAGTGTTGCCCGCAAATAGGATATCCGTTCGTTCCGGTCGGTTACTGTTTTAAAAATTTCATCGGTATAGGAAAAGAAAGCCTTACCTTCTTCGGAAGCGGCTTCCCAGAAGGAAGTCAGGATATGATAAGTTTCATCATAGGACAGGATTTTCAGTTTGTGGGCGTCTTCCACATCCATTATTTGATAAGTAATATCGTCGGCTGCCTCCACGAGATAGACCAGTGGATGACGGCTGTAAACACCGGCACCCGACAGGCAGCGTAAGCGCTGTTCGGCGGCAATCTCGGAAAAAATGGCTTTTTCGGAAGCGAAAAAACCGTATTTGTGTTTCTCGCCGGCGGCGGCGGAGCCATACGGATATTTCACCAGACTGGCCAGCGTGGCATAAGTAAGCGCAAATCCTCCGTTGCGCCGTCCCTGAAAACGGTGCGTCAAAACCCGAAAGGCGTTGGCATTGCCTTCGAAATGGGTTAAATCGAGCCATTCGTCATGGGAAACCATCTTCTGTAAAGCTTTTCCGTTTCCATCCGAAAAATAGCGCGAAATGGCTTTTTCTCCAGAATGGCCGAAAGGCGGATTGCCCAAATCGTGTGCCAGGCAAGCGGCGGAAACAATGGCGCCGAATGAGGAAAAAAAATCATCTCCCGCCGCCTGTCCGTTTTTTTCCAGTTCCACTGCCAGAAAATTGCCCAACGACCTTCCTACGCTTGCCACTTCAAGACTGTGAGTCAAACGATTGTGCACGAATATGCTTCCGGGAAGCGGAAAAACCTGTGTTTTATTCTGCAATCGCCGAAAGGGCGATGAAAAAATGATCCGGTCGTAGTCGCGCTGAAACTGCGACCGTTCCGGACTTTTCGGTACATGACTTGCGCTCCCCAAACGCTTGGGAGAAAGCAAATACTCCCATTCCAATGCATATTTTTTCATGAATGAAAATTTGTATCAAAGATAATTTTTTCTTTTCATTTCCGGAAATGTTTGCCAAAATGAAGGGGACGAAAACCGGATCAGCGCGCCAAGCGACCGGCCAGCATTTTCGGATAGCCATACACCACTGCCAACAGGCAAAATACCGTGTTGAGCAGGCTAATCCGTGCGAAATCCGCAAAAGGGCGAAAATGCGTCACCCGGTCGGGGGCATAATGCACGCCTACCGCAATGGGAACAAACGGGATTCCGTTCCATGCGCTGCGAACAAGTATTTCCAGTTCCGTCTCGTAGCGACGGGTAAACAGGTGCATTTTCCCTATTTTTTCCAGCGGATAAAGGCGAAAACCGGTCTGCGTGTCGGCCAGCCGGCGAGCAGTTTGAACGGTAAACCAAAAGTTGGAAAAACGGTTGGCAAAAGTATTTTTCCGGGGCATATTTTCTTGTGAAAGATTGCGGTTGCCGATAATGAGCGCATCCGGACGCCTGATGGCCGTTGCAAGAAAATTCGGAATATCGTCGGCAAAATGCTGTCCGTCGGAATCAATGGCAATGGCGTGAGTAAAACCTTTGCAAAGCGCGTAACGGAAAGCTTGCCGGAGGGCATATCCCTTTCCCCGGTTGGCCGGACAGGAAATGACCCTGATCCGCTCGCCGTATTCCTCCAGTATATCGGCCGTACGGTCGGTAGAGCCGTCGTTAACGACAATAACCGCCGCAATATGTTTCAGCACACCGTTAATCACTTCGGACAAAGTGCGGTCATTGTTGAAAGTCGGAATAACGGCGCATATTTTCATTTTTCAACCAGTTCAAGGGATATTTTGGCGAAAATAACTTCCTCCTTTTCGATTGTGGCGGTAACTTTTTCCTCCTCCTCAAAAACGATGTTCAAGCTGACCACTCCGTTTTCCAGTGGGTTGAGAACGTTCAGGAATTTGGCATTGATCAACTTTTTCAAAAACAGTTCTTTTTGCCGGCACAATTCGACCAGTTCCTTTATCATTTGGATGATACAAACACCCGGCGTAATGGGATTTCCGGGGAAGTGCGCCGCGTAAATCAGGTGTTCCGCGTTAAGCTGAAGCCGGTAATTTATCCTTTTTTCTCCGGTAGTGATGTCTATGATCCGAAAAAAATCATCTTGAAGTTTCATTTGTTATTTTATTAAACAGGTAAACCATTTTGTTCCTTTTGTTTTGCAGTCTGATGACGCCGTCCGGGAAACGTTGAATTTTCCGCGAACGGAAAGTGATCGACAAAGTGTCATTGTCCATACGGCGGCTCACTTTTCGGAAAATCTTCGTATCCGGCCTGTCGCATCCGAACAGCAACCGGAAATCGCCGGTGAGGGTTTTCCTGATGTACCATCGGTCGAGAAAGGGCAACAAGTGCATCATCCGACATTCATTGCCTAAGCACACGAAATCGAACAGTTTGATGCCAAATTCGTTCATCAGGGTACCCCGCCATCCGTTTCCATCGTGTTTGACCATCATCATACCGGTAACTTGAATATTTTTGGCGGTAATCGTTGTTTTATAGCGATTAACGGCAAGCGTATCGGCCATCTGCAAATACAATGCGTCATCGACGGTGAATGTTTTTCCGGCGCCACACGACTGCAACAAGCAGCCGGCAAAAGCGATTTTTAACAGCACTTTCATCTTGCGGCGGTTTTTATTTGAGTGTTGAAGTCATCCTCTCCCACCCCACACAAGACAAGCAAAGCCTGTTTTGCCTTCTTTGCCTGTATCAAGACGGAACCGTTACAGATCAAGCGGTCTGCTGGTTGAAGCCGTCGTAGCCGGTTTTGCGATAGATTCGCGCATGGATGTATCGGCTTCGATGTTCTTCATCTTGTAATAATCCATGATACCGAGATTCCCGTTGCGGAAGGCTTCCGCCATCGCTTTGGGTACTTCGGCTTCGGCTTCCGTCACTTTGGCGCGGGCTTCCTGAATTTTTGCCTTGTTTTCCTGTTCCAGCGCCACAGCCATGGCACGGCGTTCCTCCGCACGCGCCTGTGCGATGTTTTTGTCGGCATTGGCTTGATCCATCTGCAACTGCGCCCCAATGTTCTTACCGACATCCACATCGGCAATATCAATGGACAGAATTTCAAAAGCGGTACCGGAATCCAGCCCTTTGTTCAGCACTACTTTTGAAATGGAATCGGGATTGGCAAGCACCATCTTGTGCGAACCCGCCGAACCGATAGAAGAAACGATTCCTTCTCCTACCCTCGCCAGTATGGTTTCCTCTCCTGCGCCTCCCACTAATTGCTTAATATTGGCTCTAACCGTAACGCGCGCCTTGGCGATAAGCTGTATTCCATCCTTGGCCACGGCTGCAACAGGCGGTGTGTTAATGACTTTGGGGTTCACCGACATCTGAACGGCTTCAAATACGTCCCGGCCTGCAAGATCAATGGCTGTAGCTGCCTTGAAATCAAGCGGTATGTTCGCCTTGTCGGCCGAAATAAGCGCATTCACTACTTTTTGAACATGACCGCCGGCAAGGTAATGTGCTTCCAACTGGTCTGCGTTCAGGTTAAGACCTGCCTTCTTCGAATTGATCATGGCAATCACGATCACCGACGGAGGCACTTTCCGCCAGCGCATCAAAATCAACTGCAACAGCGAAATCCTTACCTGCGTGAGGATACACTGAAACCACAGGTTCAAGGGTACAAAATACAGGATAATCCAAAGAAAAACAATGGCTACCAACAGAATAATCGCATAAAAACCTATTCCTTCCATAAAAAACTATATTTAATTATTAATATGAATAAAAAATTTACTTAACTCTCTTCTTCCCTGACAATAACGGAAAATTGATTCGCTTGAACTACTTTTACCGTCTTTTTTTCGTCAATCATGCCTATTTCGGATTTGGCTTCCACCATTTTCCCGTGAATCAGGATTTTACCCATGGGGGCTAATCTGGATATGGTGACTGCCGTATCGCCGATATGGATGTCATCCGTTATTACGTTTACTTTGCCGTCAATTTCGGAATGGAGCGACAGGCGATCCCATGTCCTTGCCCTCAGGGCGTAGATCAGGAAAAAAATAAACAGCAGCGACGCGCTTATCAGGACGAAAATACCCACTGTCTGTCCGAAAATGCCGAATGAGAAGTACACGCCCGCTCCTATCAGGATCACACCGCCCACGCCCGCTACCGTCACGCCCGGAAGTACTACCACTTCCACAACAATCAGCGCAATACCCGCCACAATAAGCAAAATCACAAAAATTACTGCCATTTTAATCTATTGTAACGTTTAATCCTCTGTCTATCAATTGAACTTTCATAGGATGCAAAAAATCGTACGACCCTTTTTTGATATCGCATCTTCCCCGATAATGCACGATATATGCGCATTGTTCCGCTTGTTGGGCGTCGTGCAGGCAGACTTCCATCAACGCGGCAATCACAAAATCGAAAGTATGCACATCGTCATTGTGCAAAACCAGAAAGCGCTGTTCGCCGACAACATCTTCCAACAAGAGACTGTGACTTGTCTTTTCCAGGACATCCATTTTTGACGACATTTAAATATTCTGCAAATATACGAAAAATTATTTTCCGATTTTCCAAAAACAAAATTTGATATAAAAAAAATGGCGCTGAGTTAATGTTGCCGGAGGGGTATAACGCTCATTCCATGTTTCTTTTTCAGATATCGTTCCACATCTTCCGGCGTAGTTTTCCATCGTTCGTGCATCCATACCCATTGCGTTGGGATTTCGCGGATGATGTTTTCGATGCTTTGCGTGTAATTTTTTGTGTTTTCCAGCAAGTCGTGTTCCGTATTACCGGTGTTGACCAGCGGGATTTCCGGCAGAATGGTGAATTGGTAGCGTTTTTTGCCACCGCGCATGACATACATCGGCAGTACGGGCGCCAGCGTATCCAGCGCCAAACGCGCCGCTCCGACAGGCGTATAGGCTTTTTGTCCGAAAAAATCTACAAATACTCCTTTTACCCTGGTGTCCTGATCGATCATGATGATCAGACATTCTCCCTGCGCAAGGGCATCCAGCAGTTTTTGATAGGAGTTTCCCCTTGCGATATTTTTCATGCCTCTTGCTTCGCGGGCGGCAACAATCATCCTGTTTATTTTGGGGTGACGGAGCGCCTTGCTTACCGCCGTGGTGGAGTATCCCATCACGGGAGGCATAATGGCCGACAGTTCCCACGAGCCTACGTGCATCATCAGGCAAATGACTCCCCGTCCCTTGGCATAGGCGTCGCTCAGGTGTTCTTCACCGACAAAGTCCACTATGCGGGCGAACTGCCTGCGTGTAGTCCATTTAATAGAATACAGGTAGTTTGCCATATTCAATCCCTGGTTGATGAATACTTTCCGCGCCATCCGGAAAATCTCTTCCGGCGTCTTTTCTTTTTCGTAAACGGATGACAAAGAAGTGATGGTGCGTTGTCGTTCTTTGCGGATCAGCGCAAAAGCCAGCGCCGCCCAAAAGGCAAAAAAATATTCTGCAGCCCGGAGGGGAATGAAACGGACAAAAGCGACCAGCAGACAGAGCAAAAACACCAGTACGGGATATTTCACCGACCGGCGGATTTTTTTCGTACATTCGCCCACTGTTGTTCCATTCGGGAATTTAAGGTTTTTAACGTTCATGTTGTGGAAATGGGAATCGCCGGATGGTCACAAGATTTTCGGGCGCATTTTATTTCAGGGATGTTGTCAGTTGAAGATTTTTTTCCTTGATGAGCCGGCGCAGGTTGATGAGGGCATACCGCATCCGTCCCAGGGCGGTATTGATGCTCACGTGGGTATAGTCGGCAATCTCTTTGAAACTCAAATCGCCGTAATGGCGCAGCAGGATCACTTCTTTCTGTTCGTGCGGAAGGAGATTGATCAACTCGCGCACCTCTTCGTATATCCGGTCTTTCACCATGTTTTCCTCAATCGTATTCTCTGCATAGCGAATCGAATTGAGTATGGGATAGTTAAAATTATCCGTCGATCTCAACTCCAACTGCTTTTCCTGTCGAAACATGTCGATAATCAGGTTATGAGCAATGCGCGTCAGCCATGGCAGGAATCTCCCCGACTCGGCGTAGCGGCCTTCGCTCAGGGACGTAATCGCCTTGATGCATGTTTCCTGAAAGATATCTTCGGCTACATGCCTGTTTTTTACAGAGTAAAAAATATATGAAAACAGCCTTTTTTGATAGCGTTCCAACAATATTTCAAAACTCTTCCCATCGCCTGCAACAAATTGCTGAACCAGTTTCTGGTCTGACAATTCTTGTGGTTCCATTTTTTTTTATTTTAATTTCTTTATTAAAAAATGACGGAGCAAAGAAATTCCGATAAACGTATGTTTTAAATTCAGGGGGTAAAGGTAGGTGTTTTTTTTATTACACCCAAATGTTTCCGTAAAAAAAATATTTTATTCAACAATTTCGATGTCGAGGATAATGACCGACCGCATGGGTACTACTACCTGTCCGTCGTCTTCTTCGACGTTGCTCCCGTAAAATACGACATACGGCATGGCAAGTCTGATTTTGCTGCCGATTTTCAGGGGTTTCAGGATTTTGTTCAGATAATTGTCAACGGTGTAGCTGTTAAAATTCGGATCGTTTTTGAGATCGATGGCTTTTTCGGGCTGTGCGAAAAGGATACTTTCGTTTTTCCGCAGCGCATAACGTGCTTCGACTTTGGCACGGACTGTTGTTTTCCCGTCCACGCTTTCTCCTGTTCCTTCGCCGACAATGCCGTACATCACGTGGCAGCTGACGTCGGTAACGGTGCGTGTGACTACCGTATCGACCTTTTGCGATTGCTGTGCAATGTAGAAATGGCACAGCGTATCCTGATACAGGGACAGTGCCGAAATGATTTTCACCAGTTCCATTTCCAGTATCCGCGACCTGTAATCAAAGTTGAATCCCGTCAATTCATTGTATCGTGAGGAGAAGAAGATGGTGCCGGTCTGTTCTTCGCTCATTTGGGCGATACCTGCTGAAATACCAGCCAATGGCGCCGTCAATTGCCATATTTCGGGACCACCGAATTTGTAGAGCGACTTCTCGACAGGCGTTTCGTCGGTTATGGCATAGCTGGTTTTCTCCAGCGCCATGTTGTCCAGCAACCGCAGTCGGTAATTGAGCAGGACAAACTGACCTGCTTCGGGTTTTTCTCCCGAAGATTCTTCCGATCTTATATACAAACCATTAGACAGCTTTTTGGCCTCCGCATAATGTCTTTTTACCCATTCGTCCAGCGCCTGCTCTTCTTCGAGCAGCCTCGTTTCGGTTTCATTTTTGCTACATGCCAGCAGGAAGCCTGCCGTCAATACTAAAAGAAAAAATATCTGTCTGTTCATTTCGTTCGAATATCTTATTTTATCCGATGTATTATCTTTATCATAGATGTTGTTTTACGGAAAACGTTGCGTTTGCTGGTAAAAAATCATCTGTTTCGGTTCAGTCGGCTGTGTGTGATGCCGTAGGAGAAATAGATGATGCAGCCGATGATCGTCCAGCCGATAAGCCTGATCCACGTGTTCCACGGCAGCGACACCATCTGTAAAAGGCAAAAAGCGGCGCCCAGCAGGGGTATCGCGGGTGCAAACGGTACTTTGAAAGGGCGCTTCAGTTCGGGGCGGGTAACGCGCAGCACTACTACCGAAATACAGACGATAGTGAAGGCGAGCAGCGTACCGATAGATACCAGTTCGTTGAGTACGTTCAGCGGAAACAGGCCTGCCACAAGTCCTGTGACAATGCCTGCAAAAATGGTAGCTTTATGGGGAATGTGCGTTTTGCCGTGTATGTCCGAAAATATTTTCGGGAACATTCCGTCCCTGGAAATAGCATAGTAAATGCGTGTTTGCCCAAGCATCATGACCAGAATCACCGAACTGAGACCTGCAATGGCTCCCACTTTGATAAAGGGACTTAGCCATGCCAGCCCTTTGCCCGCATGGTCGATGGCTACGGCGATGGGAGCATCCACGTTCAGTTCCCGGTAGTTGACAATACCGGTAAGTACAGCAGTTACCAGTACGTACAGCAGTGTGCATACAATCAGTGAAATGAGAATCCCTTTCGGCATGTCCCTTTGCGGATTCCGTGTTTCCTGCGCAGCTGTGGACAGCGCATCGAAGCCCAGAAAGGCAAAGAACACCAGCGCCGCCCCACGCAGAATCCCGCTGAAGCCGTAGTGTCCGAACTCACCTGTATTGGGGGGGATGTAGGGCGACCAGTTTCCCGTGTCGATATACGACAGTCCGAATCCGATGAACAGCAGAATAACGCTTACTTTGATCACTACGATAATGTTGTTGACGGTGGCGGACTGCCGGATGCCGCCCAGCAACAATGTGGCCACCAGACTCACTATGAATACCGCCGGGAAATTAATGATGCTTCCCGTCAGATGCCATCCCTCTTCCGTATGCGCAAAAGTGGACTGTGCAATGCTGTGCGGCAACGCGATGCCCCACCCCTGAAACAGGCTTTCCATATAGCCGCTCCATGCAACAGCCACCGCCGAACAGGCAAAAAGGTACTCCAGGATCAAGTCCCAGCCGATAAACCACGCCGGAAACTCGCCCATCGTGACGTAACTGTAGGAATAGACACTGCCCGACACGGGAATCATCGCTGCCAGTTCCGCATAACACAGTCCTGCAAGAATACAGCCCGTTGCCGAAATCAGAAACGAAAGGGTCAATGCAGGCCCCGCATGATTGGCAGCCGCCTGACCGGTGATGACGAAAATTCCCGCGCCTACAATCGCGCCCACACCCAGCGTTACCAGATTGGTCACCGAAAGACTTCGCCGCAATTCCCGCGAATCATCCGTTTTTTCGACCATCGCGGAAATCTCTTTTTTCTGAAAAAGCTTATCTAACATGCTTATTTTTAAATCATCCGGCGGCAATCACGTTCTTGTATCTCAGATATGCCTGATCCCATTCGCCTGCATCCTGAGGATAGAAATCCTGTGTCTCGACGGAATTACGTACTACTTGCCGGATATCACTCAGAGACTTTAAATATCCGAGCGCCATAGCCTGTACCAGGAGGTTGCCCATGGCTGTTCCTTCTGCCGGGCCGGCAACGACCGGCATCCTGATGGCATTGGCCGTCATCTGGCAGAGATAGGCATTTTTTGCTCCGCCGCCTATCACATGCAGTTTTTCAATCGGATGGGGCGACACACGTTGGAGCTGTTCCAGGGTATAACGGTATTTCAGGGCAAGGCTTTCGAAAATACAGCGTACGACTCCTCCCGTAGAGGACGGAACGGATTGGTTGGAACGTTGACAATAGCCTTTGATGGCCGTCGTCATGCTTTCGGGATTCATGAAATCGGGAGCGTCGGGGTCGACAAAACAGGTAAAAGGTTTTTCGGCTTTGGCCATCTCCACCAGTTCGCCGTAAGCATAATCCTTTTCCGAAGCCCATTCTTTGCGGCACTGTTCCAACAGCCACATGCCGGTAATGTTTTTCAGGAACCGGAAAGTGCCTTCTATTCCTCCCTCATTGGTGAAGTTCATTTTTTCGGTTTCTTTGTCAATCAGGGGTTTTTTCGTTTCAATACCCATCAGCGACCATGTTCCGGAACTGAGGTATGCCCAGTTTTCTCCTTCCGCCGGTACGGCTGCAATAGCCGACGCAGTATCGTGAGCGCCTACCGCTACCACCGGTATCCTGCCTATCCCTGTTTCCCTCTGGACACTTTCGGTGAGGTATCCGGTAACGGTACCGGGAAGCACGAGCGGTTGCATCAGCGAAACCGGCGCGTCAAAAATGTCGAACAGCTCTTTTGCCCAGTCCATGGTTTTCGGATTGAGCATCTGAGAAGTGGAAGCAATCGTGAACTCTGCCTTTTTAACGCCGGTAAACAGATAGTTCAACAAATCGGGCAGAAACAAAAGATCCTTAGCGGATTCCAGCAGAGACGACCGGTTTCTTTTCATGGCAAAGAGCTGGAACAGACTGTTGAATTGCATAAATTGAATCCCTGTCAGTTCATAGACCTTTTCGCGCGGCAGCAGTTTGAAATATTCTTCCATGATACCGTTGGTGTGCAAGTCACGGTATGCGTAAGGCTCCCCCAAAAGGGAACCGTCCGCGGCCAGCAGACCGAAATCAACACCCCACGTGTCGATACCGATGGATTCAGGGGCGGGTTTGCCGCTCAGGGCATAGGTTTTCAGACTGTTTTTCAGCACATCGTAAATACCCAATATGTTCCAGTGAAGATGTTCACCCACGCCTATCATGCCATTGGCGAAACGGGCAACTTCTTCCATCATGATTTTTCCGTCGGATAAAGTCCCGACAATGGCTCTACCGCTGGTAGCGCCAAGATCAAAAGCGATAAAAGTATGTAACTTCATAACTGTGGTTTTAAAAACTGCAAAAATAAAAGATATTTCGGAAAAAAACAATCATAAATAAAAATAGTCGAATAAATACATCTCAAAAAAAAAATCCGGTCATCTTTTGCTCATTCGAAGAAATTTCCGTACATTTGCCTGAAAAATATTCACAATAAAAAATATCGAAATGAATACCGTTAAACTTTTTGTACTTGATACGAATGTAGTATTGCACGATTTCAAGAGTATTTACAATTTTCAGGAAAATGACCTTGTGTTGCCTATTGTAGTGCTCGAAGAACTTGACAAAATGAAAAAAGGCAATGATGAGATTAATTATAATGCCCGGGGATTTATCCGCGAACTGGACAAGCTTGTGGGCGACAGTTTGTTCAAAGGGGGTGTCAGCCTGGGTAAGAAACTGGGCAAATTAAGCATCGAAACCGGTAAAAAATTTTCGGCCGAACTGAAACAGTCTTTCCCCGAAGAAACGCCCGATCACCGGATTTTGGCCATTACCGAATACCTCGTTAAGAAACTCTCCGACCGACAGGTCATTCTGGTAACCAAAGACATCAACCTGAGAATGAAAGCCAAATCAATGGGGTTGTCGGCGCAGGACTACAAAAGCGACAAAGTGCAGAATATCGATGATTTTTCCAAAGGTATTGAAAAGATGGTTTGTCCGGCCGAATGGATAACCCAATTGTACGAAAAACCCGGTGGAATCCCTGCAAAAGAGTTGAAAATGACGCATCCGCCGAAAGGGAATGCCTATTTCATTCTGAATGACAATGTTCTTGCTTTTTTTGACGCCGCCGAAAATCGGTTTCTGCGGGTGGACAAACGTCGCTGTTTCGGAATAGAACCGCGCAATGCCGAACAGACCTTCTGCATGGACGCCCTGTTGCGTCCTGAGATACAGCTAATTGCCATTACCGGAAAAGCCGGAACCGGAAAAACACTGCTGGCGCTGGCTGGCGCTCTTGCGCAAAACCATTTGTATGAACAGATTTACCTGGCGCGTCCCATTGTTCCCCTGGCTAATCGCGACTTGGGATTTTTACCCGGCGCCGCGAAAGATAAAATAGAACCTTACATGCAACCGCTATTCGACAATCTGACTGTTATTCGACAGCAGTTAAAGCAAAACAGCAATGAGCTTCACAAAATAGAAGAGATGCAGAAAAACGATCGACTGGTATTATCGGCATTGGCTTTTATCCGTGGACGCAGCCTGTCGAAGACCTTTTTCATCGTTGATGAAGCACAAAACCTTACCCCTCACGAAGTAAAAACGATTATCACCCGTGCAGGCGAAGATACCAAAATCGTTTTGACCGGCGATATTGAGCAGATAGACTCGCCATATCTCGACGCACAGTCCAACGGTCTGTCCTACCTGACCGATAAGATGAACGGTCAGCCTGTTTTCACCCACATCAACCTGATCAAAGGTGAACGAAGCAAGTTGGCCGAAATAGCAAGCCATTTGCTGTAGGGGATGTATCTCAAAACGTGATGACGCCTGAAAAAGAGGCGAAAATAATTTAGGGCTGCGAAATAAATAAGTTGCAACGGATGAACAGAACATATAAATACAGGATATACCCTGTTAAAGCGCAGGAGTAGCTGAAAAACAGGGCGTTTGCGTGTCCTGTCTGCGGTTTGGAAACAGATCGTGATCTTAAGTTTTTGTTATTCCGTCCGATTGATGAGGCTTGCCATGTAACCGGCGCCGAAACCGTTGTCGATGTTCACAACGGAGATTCCGGCGGCGCAGGAGTTGAGCATGGTGAGCAGGGCGGACAGTCCGGAGAAATTGGCGCCGTAGCCCACGCTGGTAGGGACAGCTATCACCGGTTTATCCACCAGTCCGCCTATAACGCCCGGAAGAGCGCCTTCCATCCCTGCCACGGCGATAATGACACGGCCTCCGCGGATCAATTCCAGCCGGCTGTACAAACGGTGAATACCTGCAACCCCCACATCGAAAATGCGTTCCACTCGGTTGCCGAACAATTCCGCCGTCACGGCAGCTTCTTCGGCCACGGGAATATCGGCGGTGCCGGCAGTGACAATCGATATGTACGACTTTGCCTGAGGGATGGCTTGTCGCCGGATCACGACGGCACGGGCGGCAGCATGGTATTCGGCTTCCGGAAACAGCGCCTTTATCCGCAGGTACAACTCTTCGGAAGCGCGTGTAGCCAGTATGTTGTTGTTTTTGGCGTACATCAGCCGGATGATCTGCTCGGACTGGTCGAGGGTTTTGCCGGCACAAAAAACAACTTCCGGATAACCGGTTCGCAATTGCCTGTGATTGTCTATCTTGGCAAATCCCATTTCGGAAAACGGCAAATCTTTCAACTGTTCCATTGCAGCGTCCGTATCCTGTTTTCCCTGTCGTACGGCTTCGAGTATTTGTCGGATTGCTTCTGGCGTCATGAGTTCAGCAGTTGGGCAGCATGATTTCCGGTATCTACCTTTTCGATCCTATTTTCGATGATGCCTTTTTCATCAATGACGAAAGTGGTGCGTAATATGCCCATATAAGCTTTTCCGTAAAGCTTTTTTTCGCCCCATACGCCGTAAAGTTCCGCAATCCTGTGACCGGTGTCGGCAATGAGCGGAAACGGCAGGCCGTGTTTGGTAATGAATCCGGTATGCGACCGTTCGCTGTCCGGACTTACGCCGACAATGGCATACCCTCTGTCCAGAAAGTCGTCGTAAGCATCCCTCAAACTGCATGCTTCGGCCGTACATCCTCCTGTATTGTCCTTCGGATAAAAATACAATACCAGTTTTTTCCCTCGAAAATCAGCCAGGGAAATCTCCTTACCGTCCTGAATTATTCCTTTAAAATCAGGCGCTTTGTCGCCAATTGTCAATTTCATCGTTATATGTATATTTTTATATGTGTATGTATTTGAAACGACAAATATATGCAAATATATCCAAAAGATGATTATTTACTACTGTTTTTTTGCCGCTGTTCAACTTAATGCCAAAAGACGACAGACATGAGTTCCCTGACTGCCGGACAGAAAATTTCGCATACATGTTTTTTCAAAAATCGTAGCGGAAATTCCGTTAAAATAGCTACCTTTGGATTTCAGTTTATCCACAAAATATAGATAAAATATATATATAATATATTATAAATATGCACATTGCAATAGCTGGGAATATCGGATCTGGCAAAACCACCCTGACAGAATTGCTGGCCAGACATTACGGATGGCAAGCGCATTACGAGAATGCCGACAATAATCCGTATCTGGATGATTTTTACGAGGATATGCAGCATTGGTCATTCAACCTGCAAATCTATTTCTTGAATGAACGATTGGGACTGATTCAGGAAATCAGACAATCGGGATTGGACGTCATACAGGATCGCACGATCTACGAAGACGCCTATATCTTCGCCGCCAATCTCCATTCCATGGGTTTGATGAGTATGCGCGACTACAAGACCTACCGTTCGCTGTTCGACAAAATGGCCTCCTTTCTTCAGCCGCCCGATTTGCTGATTTACCTCCGGGCATCGGTGCCTACACTGGTCAAGCAAATCCGGAAACGGGGACGATCCTACGAAAACAGTATCCGGCTGGATTATCTCGGCAAGCTCAATGACCGCTACGAACAGTGGATCAATCATTACATCTCCGGAAAAATGCTGGTCGTCAACGTGGACGAACTGCAATTCGAAGAAAAACCGGAAGACCTGAACACCGTTATCAACCGGATTGACGCACAAATACACGGACTTTTCAGCTAAAATCAACATGAAACACATCCTTGTCTTTTTTTTCTTCATGGGACTTGCGGCGTCTTCTCCGGCGCAACCGATTATTACATTCGACAAGACAACCCACGATTTCGGCAAAGTTAACGAAATGGACGGAGAAGCCATTCATGATTTCACCTTCCGTAACGATGGCACTTCTCCGCTGATTATCAAAAATGTAACCACTACTTGCGGCTGTACCACGCCGGAATGGACAAAACAACCTGTTGCTCCCGGAAAAAGCGGGTTGATCAAAGTTTCATACGATGTAAAGGGACGTCCGGGCGCTATCGACAAAACCATCACCGTGTTGAGCAACGGCAAACCCGAAGCGGCCTACCTGCGCATCACCGGCGAAGTCGTCGGCGCCGACCGCGCCCCTGCCGAAGCCTATCGATTTCCGATGGGCAGCCTTCGCCTGAGCGAAAAACATATTGCTTTCGACCGGGTATGGCCATACGAAAAGCCTGTTTTGACGGTAACAGCCTACAATCCAGGCCCGGATGCGGTAAAAATATCATTTGTCGATTTGCCGCCGCATATCAAGGTGGAAGTGGCTCCCTCCGTCATCGAAAAGGATGGAAGGGCAAGCATCAGGATCACTTTCGATGCCGCCCGGAAAAACGACTGGGGGTTTGTGAGCGACCGGTTCTCAATGGTACTGAACGACGACGGTTCTAAAACCTATCCTTTGCTGGTGACGGCCACCGTCAGAGAGGATTTTTCACGATGGACGGCCGAGCAGTTGCGGAATGCTCCCGTTGCGGCAATGGAAAGTACCGTAGTGGACGCAGGCAGGATCAAGCAAGGCGAAAAGAAGGAATACCGGATCAAAGTGACCAACAAAGGCAAGAGCAAACTGTTGTTGCGAAAAGTGGAATCGCCCAGCCGGATGGTAACGGTTTCCGCTCCGGAGGGAATAGCGCCGGGCGCATCGGCCGAACTGATCTTGAAATACGATACGGAAGGGCAGAAAGGGATGCAGAACAAAGCCGTTTCCATTATCACCAACGATCCGGTGAACGAACAGATCACCCTTCGCCTGAAGGCCGACATAGAATGATTCATGCAAGCCATGTACCTCAGCAATCAACCCTTAGCGGACAGGATGAGGCCTGCCGACCTCGACGGATATGCAGGACAACAGCATTTGGTAGGAAAAGATGCGGTGTTGCGACGGATGATTGATTCCGGCAACCTATCGTCGTTTATCCTTTGGGGGCCGCCGGGAGTGGGGAAAACAACTCTGGCGCAAATCATCGCCCACCGGCTGGAACGTCCGTTTTACCTTCTCAGCGCAGTCAATGCCGGCGTGAAAGAGGTGCGCGAAACCATCGAAAGCGCTAAAAAACAACGTTTTTTCGATAGCCCGTGTCCCATTCTGTTCATCGACGAGATACATCGATTCAGCAAGTCACAGCAGGATTCGCTGCTGGCAGCCGTCGAAAAGGGCATCGTTATCCTGATCGGAGCCACCACCGAAAACCCCTCCTTCGAAGTCATTTCCCCCCTTCTGTCGCGCTGTCAGGTGTACACGCTCAAATCGCTGGCAAAAGACGATTTGCTGGCGCTCATTGACATGGCTTTAAAAAAAGACAGCTGGCTGAAAACGCTTCCCATACAGCTAAAAGAGACCTCCGCCTTGCTGCGGGTGTCGGGCGGCGACGCACGCAAACTGCTCAACGCGCTCGAACTGGTCATCATGGCCGATCTGGACAAAAACGGCCACCCATCATCCGACATTGTCATCACTGACGAAAAAGTATTGGACAGGGTACAGCAAAACCTCGCCATGTACGATAAAAACGGCGAAATGCACTACGACATCATTTCGGCGTTTATCAAGTCGGTACGGGGAAGCGATCCCAATGCGGCAGTGTACTACCTCGCCAGAATGATAGAAGGCGGAGAAGATCCGCTGTTCATTGCCCGCCGGCTGGTAATCCTCGCAGCGGAAGACATCGGACTTGCCAATCCCAACGCCTTTCTGATGGCGGTGAGCTGTTTCAACGCCGTACATGCTATCGGGATGCCCGAAGGCAGAATCCCGCTGTCGGAAGCGACGGTCTATCTGGCCACCTCTCCCAAAAGCAACAGCACATATCTTGCCATCGACAGCGCGCTGGCTTTTGTACGCGAAACCGGCAATCTGCCGGTGCCTCTGCCTATCCGCAACGCTCCTACCCAACTGATGAAAGAGCTTGGTTATCACAAAAACTACAAATACGCTCACGATTTTGCCGGCAATTTTGCGGATCAGGAATTTCTACCGGACGAAATCAAGAGCGCCGTTTTTTATCATCCCGCAGACAATCCGCGCGAAAGGGAAATCGCCGGCCGAATAGAACAGCTCTGGAAAGGAAAATATCAACCGCAGCAGGCGGCCAAAAAACAGCAATAGCCCCCCTCCTGTTTCAGCGGGTTATTTGATTCAAAAAAGCATCCAGCGCCTGCATGGATCCGAAGATGCCGAGTATTTCCCCGTCTTGTCCGACAAGCACCGTTTTAGCGTAGTCATGAACAAGAAAAAGGCGTTCGCAGCCGGTAAAATCAGAAGTGTAAATATTTGTGAATGAGGATAGCAGACTGTTTCCGGGAGGTAAACCGCATATATGGGCTGCTATACTTTCGCACGACTTGGAACGGTACGTGTTCATTATCCTTTGCCATGAGGCGGCATCGGACAAACAACGCGGACATGCGGCGTCCCAATAATAAAAAATGCGAAAACGATGCTCCGTCTGCGAAAAATTAAAATTCTCTCCGTTTGTTCCGGAGTAAGTGACGGAAACCAACCGTTCACAGATGTTTTCCTCTTCAGGCAAAGTAAATTTTACGCCTTTCTCATTTGCGGGCAGCATGGATATGGCTTTCCCGCTCAACATGCAGCGATTGGGTTGCAAAAAATGATACAGCCGCTCAATATGTTCGATAGGTGCGCGCAAACTGTAGTCGGCCAGGAAATCCATCATGAAAAAAAAGGTTTCACAACTGCCGGAAGCCTTCCGGAGTAGCCGGTAAGCGGCGGATATGAGCGTATCCGCCTGTTGCGTCACAAATTGGGAAAAATAGTACCCTACCGTTTCGGCATACAGCGGAGTGTGCAGCAGGCGTGTGTCGGACAGATCAATATGGTCGAAGAAATGCTGCCGGCGGTAACGGTATTCATCCATCATTTGCGTCCGTTCATCCGGTTGTGGATGGAACGGATAATGAACGGGCTGTAATGCAGACATATACGCAGAGAGAAAAGTGCCCGGGTAGCTTGCGACAAGTTTTTCACGATAGTCGTTCAACTGTTGTCCGGTCGGTTGGCTTTCCTCCAGCAGGAGATAGTCTGCATAAGCTTCTGTTTGGCGATTTCCGGATACGGATATGCGTTTATGCTTTATTTCGATGCGGATTTCCTGTTCTTCCGCCAGCAGAAAATCGCAACGGAACTTGCCCGGCGCCGTCAAGATATAAAGCCCCTGTGGTAGCCGGCTACCGCAGAAAACAGCCCTGCCGGCGCCGTCGGAACAAGTGGAATCCACTACCGTTATCCGGTCGCCGTAATATCCGGCAAGAAACAGCGCCGTATGGGGAAGCGAATCCAGCGATACTTCCATACGGAATGCGGCGCAAATACACACATTCCCGGAGAGAAGAAGCATCCAGAATGTGCCAAGCAAACGATGAACGGCATGGTTTGTCACGACCATACGACTGTTTAATATTTTTGCAGCTGTGACCCTTCACGGATGCAACAAAACAAATCTGTTTTCCGACGCGCGCTTATTTCTGTGCCGCCAAATCGGAAGAGTCCTGAAGGATAGCGTATTTATCAATCTTGATGGTAAGTCCGTTGGCGATTTCCACATCAACGGTATTATCGCTGATGCTCGCAATCTTACCGTAAATTCCGCCGGTGGTTATTACCTTATCCCCTTTTTGCAAGGCATTTCGGTAATTTTTCAGCGCTTTCTGCTTCTTCATCTGCGGACGAATCATAAAAAAATAGAAAACGACGATGATCAGCAACAGCGGCCACATGGATCCCAAAGCGCCCGCGCCTCCGGGAGTGGTCGTTTCTTGCAGCAAAATATACAATGTTGTCATATTAAAAATTATTTATTGATTTTAGGTTCTACTTCACACTTTATGGTCAGGATATGGTTTTCCTGTTCGGTATTGGTGGCCACGGCAACGTGCCGGGTTTGTTTCCCCGATTGGCGTTCGCTGTCGAATGCCACTTCCACGAAACCGGTTTCTCCGGACGGTACGGGCTTCCGCGTATATTTGACCACAGAGGTACATCCGCAGTAAGTCTTTACCTGTTTCACTATCAAATGATGGTTGCCGGTATTTTTAAATTCAAACCGGCACGAGACTTTCTCTCCTTCCTTGATTTTCCCGAAATCATGCTCCCTGTCCGTATATTCGATATCGCTCAGTTGAAGGGAATCGCCTTCTGCCGGGCGCATATTCACCCCCGACGAGCGGGAACTGCCGTTGCACGAGAAAGAAAGTATCCATCCGATAACCATCACTAAAACAAACGATCCTGTTTTCATCCTGTTGATTTCCTTTTGCACGAAATGCAAATTTATTTTTCGGCAAAATTAGATGAAAAACTTCAGTTTTCCAAGCGCGAGCAATGAAAAAAGTTTTTTTACAGAGGAAAGATAATAAAATAATTTTAAATTATTGGTACCATTGTCGTCGAAATTCCGAACATACGATAGCTGTTGCCGTTGCTACGTTCAATGATTCGGAAGTCGCTTCTCCCGCCGGACAGGGAGGGATCGCAATTCGTTTATGCAGGAATAACGCCGTTTCCCTACTAATACCTTTAGATTCGTTGCCCATCACAATCATTGCTGTTGAAGGGAGTGTTGTCCGATAGATATTTTCTCCATCCGTAGAAGTCCCATATATGGGGTATTCCGGATAAGCCTCATGCAACTTTCCAAGAAAATCGGCGCCTGTGGGATAAGTTTTTACCCGTATGATAGCGCCCATGGTAGCCTGTACGGTTTTCGGGCCGAAGGTATCGGCGCATCCCTCGCCGCACAGCACATGCCGTATGCCGAACCAGTCGGCGACGCGAATAATGGCGCCCAGGTTGCCCGGATCCTGTATGCCGTCCAAATAGAGCGAAAGACAGGATGCAATTTCTGCCATATCGGGCGTATATTCCGGCATTTGCACTAACGCCATTGCCTGACGGGCGGTTTTCAAAAAACCGATTTGCGAAAGTTCCTTTTCACTCGCTATCACGGTTTCAGCGGCTTTTGAACGTAGGTCGTCCTGCAATGCGGCGATCCATTCGGCACGCGCCAGCAGACACTCTACGGAAAGCGGAGAAGCCAGCATTTCGCGTACGGTTTTGTCGCCTTCCGCCACAAACAGCCGGTATTCGCAACGATATTTGCGATGTTCCAGCGAACGGATCAGTTTGATTTTTGCTTTGCTTAACATTTCACTCTTTTGGGGTGATGGGCCATAAATTCTTTCCAGCTTTTAGCGGGAGAAGCGCCGGAGGTAGCCGTTCCTTGCGGTTTTTGCTGAAAAAAGTGGCACACGGCAGCAGCCAGTCCATCGGTAGCATCCAGATTTGCGGGCATTTCCTTGATGTTGAACATGCGTTGCAGCAACAGCGCTACCTGTTCCTTGGAAGCATTACCCTGCCCGGTAATCGCCATTTTTATCTTGCGGGGCGCATACTCGTAAATGTCCAGCGAACGGGACAATGCCGCGGCAATGGCCGTCCCCTGCGCCCGTCCCAACTTGAGCATCGACTGGACATTCTTTCCGTAAAAAGGGGCTTCAATGGCCAGCTCTGCCGGATGATACTGGTCGATTAGGGATATGGTGCGGTCGAATATCATTTTCAACTTGGCGTAATGGTCCTCCAACCGGTGCAAATCCAGCACGCCAAGCGCCAGCATGTCGGCATGACGGGCATCCCGCCGGCAAATCAGACCATACCCCATAATATTGGTACCGGGATCAATTCCCAAAATAACGTGCCCTTCGGATATATCGCCTTTTGTCAAATTTAATTACTTTCAAATTTCAAAATTACTTTGTTTTTCGAGAAAATAAAAATTACCTTTGCAAAATATTTATTTTTTGCATGTCCGAAGGTCATAACATAAGGCATCACGTTTTTTTTAAACAAATGAAGTTCAGTCTATTACTGTCGATATTGTTTGTCTTGACGTTTTTTTCACCCGTTTGTGGAAAAACTGCGGAAGCAGGCATGGCGCAAGTTACTGATTCCATCATTGCCCCTAACGTCTTTACCCCCAACGACGATGAATGGAATCCTTTTTTTGAAGTGACTTCAAGTGCAGGTAAGCCGGTGGCGTTGAAGATATTTACTCGCGCAGGCGTATTGGTTTTCAGTATCAGGGCAAAAATTTGCCGGTGGGACGGTTGTTCTCAGACAGGAGAGAAAATGGCCGAAGGAGTTTATTTCTATACTGCCGAAGTACCGGGATCATCTCCCAGGGTAAGTAAAAACGGATTCGTCTATTTATTCAGGTAATTTATGCTGCATCAACAATATACGGAATATCTAACCAAAGAACTCGGATTCCTAAGAGCGCTGATAGCGCGGATACATGAACAGGAAACCATTGCAGATGTTGAATTAGACCTTGCACTGACCAAAATGCAGGGAATATATGAACACATGCTGAAATTAAAGTTGATTCACCATCAATTGGCAAAAGCCGATAAGGGAACGCAGGCGCAGCAGGTTGAAGAGGCCGTACCGGAAGTGACAACACCGCCGCCGACGGAAAATAAAATGCCGGAATACGCCGATGACCCCGAAATACAGCCGGTAATTCCTGCGGTCGACATCCCCCATGAAAAGGCGAAATGCATTCCCGCGCCGGAAGAAAAAAACGTCGAAAATAAAATCGTCGAAAACAAAATCGTCGAAGAAAAAATCGTCGAAAATGTTGCGCCCAGAGGAGAAAACGTCATTCTGGCCGACAAAATTCGCCCTGTCGGCTACAGCCCCATCAACGAAACACTGGCACAGAAAAAAGCAGCAACCGACCTTGCCGGAAAATTACAGGCAACGCCGCTGGACAATATCTCAGCCGGCATCGGCGTAAACGACAAATTTCTCTACATTCGCGAGTTATTTCGAAACGACGGCAACCTTTTCGGAGAAACCGTCAGGAAAATTGATAAAGCCGGTTCGCTGGAAGAAGCGATGAATCTCACCAGCGCTTTCAACTGGAACCGCGACTTGGAAACCGTACAGAAATTTCTTAGTTTGATTCGCCGAAAACACGCGGCTCATTGACACCATACATGGGCAAGCTCTATCTCGTTCCGACGCCTGTCGGCAATCTGGGCGATATGACGTTCCGCGCCATAGAAGTACTGAAACAGGTGGACGGTATTCTGGCCGAAGACACCCGAACCAGCGGTCATCTGCTGAAACACTTCGGAATAAGCAAACCTTTGCAGGCATACCACAAATTCAACGAACACCATTTGCTGCAACAGATGATCAACCGGCTGCTGTCGGGGCAAACGCTGGCAATGATTTCGGACGCAGGCACTCCCGGCATTTCCGACGCAGGTTTCCTGATCGTGCGCGAATGTGTGGCAAAAGACATTGCGGTGGAATGTCTGCCGGGCGCTACCGCTCTGATTCCCGCCATAGTAACTTCCGGCTTTCCCTGTGACCGTTTCTGTTTCGAAGGATTTCTCCCCGCCCGAAAGGGACGGCAAAAACGATGGAAGGAACTGGCTTCGGAAACACGCACCGTCGTTATTTACGAATCGCCGCACAAACTGTTGAAAACACTGATGGAACTCAAAACCTACTTCGGAGAAGATCGCAAAATGGCCGTTTCGAGAGAACTAACCAAACTGCACGAGGAAACGGTGCGAGCCACCGTGGCGGAACAAATCGAGATATGGAGCGGACGACAGTCCGTTAAAGGCGAAATAGTCCTGTCCATCGAAGGAATATCCGCATAATCCGTTAAACAAGAACGAACATTTTTCTTTTTTTTAACACGATTATTTGTTTTTTCTTTAAAAAAATCTTATATTTGTCCCAAATTTTATTTTCTATCATTGCGAAAAGTATTTACATATTACGTTGTATTTTTCTTATTTTGTTTGAATGAAGTTGCCATAGCCCAAACGCCAATACAGGGAGTGGTAAACAGTTATACACGGGTGTCCGTCATCTCCGGTGCGAAGGTAACGGTGACGGACGCTTCGGCTTTCAGTAAGCGGGATACCGTCCTTCTCATTCAGATGACGGGTGTAACGTCCGACGGTAACGAGGTCTATATGGCGGGGAAATATGAGTTTCATATCATATCTTCCATTACCGGCAACAATATCACACTGGTCATTCCGCCGCAATTTGATCCGGCGAGCGAGTTGGTTCAGCTGATTCGCGTACCGACCTACAAAAATGCCGAGGTAACCAACATGCTGACCTGTCAGCCGTGGAATTACAGTGTCGGAACGGGAGGCGTGGCTGCCATCATTGTCGATCAGACCTTAACTTTGAACGCGGATATTGATGTTTCCGCCAAAGGTTTTGCCGGAGGGCAGGCGACATCCGACCCGGTAACGGTGAACTGCCCTATTATCTTACCCCCACCCGACGACGATTATCCCGCCACTTTCCTGAATGCAGGCAACAAAGGCGAAGGCAACGTTCAAAAAGCGCACATGACATCCAACCCGAAAGGGAAAGGAGCAGCATGGAGCGGCGGCGGCGGTGGTAACGGTTTTTTTGCGGGTGGAAGCGGCGGCGCTAACGGCGGCGATGGCGGCAACGGCGGTAATTCCGTCTGCGGCAATTCCCCTTTGGTAGCGGATAAGGGAGGATCGCGGGCCTGGCATGAATATCCGGAATGGCTCAACCGTATTTTTATGGGCGGCGGCGGCGGCACCGGCAATGGCGCGGCTACCAACGGCGGCGCAGGCGGCGGTATTGCCTTTGTGGTGGCAAAAAATCTGGTATTCAATAATACCGCCGCCATAAAAGCCAACGGCGAAAGCGTATCCGGATCGCCTGATGCGGGCGGCGCGGGCGGCGGCGGCGCAGGAGGCAGCATCATGATCGTGACGGATCATTTCAACCGCCTTACCGTAGAAGCGAAAGGCGGAAATGGCGGAAATACCTCCGAAACAGGCGCCTACAGCGTTGTCGGAGTAGGCGGCGGCGGCGGCGGCGGAATGTTGTACACAAACCTGGATTTGTCCACAGTCACCAACAATGATAATGTCAGCATCATAGTGGACAAGGGCGATATGGGCATTGTTCTACCCTACGCCGTATCTACATCGGCCTCGCCGGGTACGCCGGGAACAATACTGCCCCAACAGACTTTGCAGCAACGGGGATTCCTGTTCAACTTCCTCACTGTGGGCGACACTGTCCTCTGCCATAAAGACCGCAAATACCTGAAAGCCTCTATGCCGCAAGGCGGAAAAAACGACCAATATCAGTACGGATGGCAAAGCCGGAAGGGCGCCAACGGCATTTGGGAATCAACGGCAACGGCAAGCAACACGCAGCACTTTCTTACCGATCCGTTTTTGACCGCCGATACAGTCTTTTTCCGGCGCATCGTCACCACTACGCAACTGATCAACTCCGTCGAAACGCTGGTGAGCGACACCAGTCTTGCCGTAAAGGTGGTTGTACTTCCGTCTTTTCTGAACAACGCTATCCTCACCAAAGACACCATTCTGTGCGGAGATGTGGCCGAATTAGACCTCCATGCGGCGCCCGTATCGGGAGGATTTGGCGTGCCGGTTTACAGGTGGGAAAGAAAGGGGGAAGAAAACGCATGGTCGGATGCCCAAAACGACCAGATGGAAATAACCGCACCCCTGCAAACCGGAAACAATTACTACCGCAGAATAGTGATGACGCCCGTTTCAGCGCCCGCCGCCTGTTCGGACACAAGCGCTTCCGTCTCACTGAGACTGCTGTCGCAAATATCAAACAATGAACTGAATCCTCCGCAATATCTCTGTGAAACAGACCCTCCGGCATGGTTGAAAAGCGCACCGCTTGCGGGAGGAGACGGAGACTATGCCTATTTTTGGGAAACCAGCGCCGACAATACCAACTGGACTTCCCTGCCCTTCACTACGGATTCCTGCCGGCCGGCGCCTGCCGAAAGCAGGTATTACCGCCGTACCGCCATTTCCGGAAAATGGGGCTGTTGCCGGCATACCAGCCCCGCCGCCGAGGTGCGCTTCGACAAAAGCCCTTCCGATGCAGAGATCTTGTACGACAGAGATACGCTGAACTTCCTGTTCAAAATCGACCTGCAGGCGCTGAATATCACTGTCGGAAAAGGTGAATGGACGGCAGTGGACGGCGATATGAGTTTCTCTTCGCCCAATCGTCGCCGAACTGAGGTCAGCGGTCTGAAACTGGGCGCTAACACCATACGGTGGACGGTTTCCAACGGTGTGTGTCCGACAAAAACAGCGGAAACAACCATCTTTGTCAAAGATATCACCATACCCAACGGGTTCAGCCCCAACAACGACAGTTACAACGACTGTTTCGGCATATTGGGTATCGAAAATGCCGAAAAATTCGAACTGATCATTATCAATCGCGCCAATAAATCGGTTTTTCGCACATCGGGCATCACCGGCAACTATCCTTACCCCTGCTTGTGGGAAGGCAAAGACGACGCAGGAAACGAACTGCCGGCAGGGACTTATTATTTCCGGCTGAAAATGAACGATAACCAAATCCGCAAAGGCTATGTCATTCTCAGGAAATAAGTTATTATTCATCTGTGGGTTGCTGTTGTCCACATTTTTTTGTAAAGCGCAGCACAACCCGCTATACGACCAGTATCGCTACAACGGACTGGCGATCAATCCTGCTTTTGCCGGTAGCCGCGAGGTGATGAATGTAGCCGTACTGTACCGTATGCAATGGCTGAAAATGGAAAGCGCACCCGTTACGCAAACACTGGCGGGCGATTTTCCCCTGTACAACCCGCAATTGGCGCTTGGCTTGCTCGTGGTGAACGACAAAACAGGCGTGTACGGCAAAACAGGCATATACGGTATCTATGCTTTTCGGATCAAGACCCGTAAAGGCAAGTTTTCACTGGGGCTACAGGGAGGATTCGACCGGATGCGGGAAGATCTTACCGAAATCAAGACACTCCAGTCCGGCGATCCGATGTTCGACGCCGGACAGCACCGCCTGTTCATGCCCAATATCGGCATAGGGAGCTATTATTACTCGAAAACCTGCTTTGCCGGCCTTTCCATCCCGCGGTTACTGCTGTATGTGCCGGTCGGAGCCGACAAATACAAGGGCAAATTGTCGCTGCACGATGTCATGCTGTACGGAGGCGTCAACATTACCGTTCATCCGTCATTCAAGATAAAGCCCTCCACGCTGATTCGCTACAGCCCGCATGACATTATGATAGACGTCAACTGTAACGCCGTTTTCCTT
Organism: Bacteroidales bacterium; assembly: GCA_031271175.1. GTDB lineage: Bacteria > Bacteroidota > Bacteroidia > Bacteroidales > UBA4181 > JAIRLS01. The sequence continues at coordinate 35,938 of JAISWE010000099.1, forward strand.
CCCGGCGAGAGGCTGGAAGCAGGACTGTCGTACAGAAGCACTAAAGTATGGGGCGTAACGGCAGGCATAAGAATCAACCCGCGCATACATATCGGCTACGCCTACGACCATGCTTTTGGCATCGCCAATATCGCCGGCGGTTCGCATGAGATGCTGCTGCGCTACGAATTTCGTTACCGTATCAATGCCCAAAATCCATTGTATCTGAAATGAGACACCGCAATATCATCATCTTATCCGTCGTATTACTGATGGCCTCCGGTCTTCTTCGGGCACAGTATGAAGTTGCGCCGGTGCCGTTCAACACCTCATACGCCGACGAAGTGGTATCCGCGTTGTTTGCCGGGGATCTGATCTATTGCTCCAACCGGAATCAACACCTGCTCCGCAGCCGGACAGATCGCAACGAAGAATATCTTTTCCGGCTATACATTGCCCATCAAAAGGGCAGCCACCGGAAACGCCCGCAAATATGGCCGAAGGAGCTGCTGCCCGACGCACATCTGGGGCCTGCCGCTCTCAGCAGCGACGGAAAAACCCTCTATCTCACCGTCAACAATGAAGCCGGCAACGGTATTTTTATCGCAAGGAAAGAAGGCGATAGATGGAGCCAGCCGCGTCCCTTCGAACACAACAGCCCGGAATACACAACGGCGCATCCTTCCGTGAGCAAGGACGGTAACCGTCTGTTCTTTGCGTCTGACATGCCCGGCGGATTCGGCGGATTCGACATCTATTGCTGCGAACATACCGCCACAGGCTGGAGCAAGCCCGTCAACCTCGGTGCAACCATCAACTCGGCAGCCAACGAACTGTACCCTTTCCTGCAATCGGAACATCAGTTGTTTTTTGCCTCATCCGGACACGAAACCATGGGCGGACTTGATATTTTCTCGGCCATAGAATGGAACGGACAATGGCTGTCGAGGCAACACCACAAAGAACCCGTCAATTCCCCGGCAGACGACTTCGCCTACTCCGCCGCCGACCCTACTTCGGGATACTTCTCTTCCAACCGAAACGGCAAGTCGGTTGATATTTTCTCTTTCAAGTCGGTCTTCCCCGTTTTTACCGACTGCAACGAACAGGAAGAAAACGACTACACCTATTTATTCACCTATAACATCTCCGAAAAGGACACCACCGACAATTTCACTTACAGATGGGATTTTGACGACGGAACTACCGCTACAGGCGACAGCATCCAGCACAGTTTTCCTGCAACAGGCACGTACTCCGTCAAACTGTATGTCACCGACCTGCTCACCGAAGAAGAAACCATAGAAGCCGAATACGACGTAAGCGTGGAAGATGTCGAACAGCCCTACATCACCCTTCCGGAAAAAGCCGCTGCCGGCGAAAACCTTACACTCGACGCATCGCACACCTACCTCCCCGAAGTCAATATCGAAAGCTATTACTGGGAACCGGGCGACGGCACGCAAATACAGCTCAAAGAGCCGGTCGGCGGATACAGCTATACCATCCCCGGCGTTTACCAAATACGGCTCGGCATCATCGGGACTCAAAAAAATACCGGAGAAAAAGTTAAAAATTGTATCCTCCGCACAATAGAAATTACACCATAATAAAGCCCGCCCATGGGGAGCATCCTTTTCAATTTCTGCTCTACCCTGTCACACCATAATTTATGATACTCACGCGGAACATCCTCCCCTCTTCCGGGATTCGGAATATGAGTGCGAGGTAATATGATGATTACGAGGAGCATTTAAATTGATCGCTACCGCAAACCGCTCCGTTTCCCGACATTTTCGTGGCAATTCTTCCTAAGTTGAGTTAAAATAATTATTTTTGCAGTTTAAAAACACGACAAATGCAAATCATAGACGGTAAAAAGATTGCGGAAGAGATCAAGGGAGAGATCAGGGAAGCAGTAGATAAGATGTGTGCGAGGAATTTGAAACCGCCTCATCTGGCAGCTGTGTTGGTAGGACATGATGGCGGCAGCGAGACCTATGTCGCCCAAAAGGTCAAATCGTGCGAACAGGTAGGATTTCGGTCGAGCCTGATCCGCTACGAGGAAGATGTAACGGAAGCAGCGTTGCTGCGCTGTATTGCCCGGCTGAATATCGACACGGATATTGACGGATTCATCGTTCAGTTGCCGCTGCCGGGACATATCAACGAACGGGCAATCATAGAAGCCATTGCTCCGGCTAAGGATGTGGACGGATTTCATCCTGAAAACGCAGGACGCATGGCGATCGGACTTCCCTGCCATGTGTCGGCCACGCCGGCCGGGATCATGGAACTGTTTCGCCGCTGTCGGATCGATACACAAGGGAAACACTGCGTGGTGCTGGGACGGAGCAATATCGTCGGGAAGCCGATCAGCATCCTGATGTCCCAAAAGTCGCAACCCGGCGATGCCACCGTTACCCTGTGCCACAGCCGGACAAGGAATCTTGCGGACATCACCCGTCAAGCGGACATCATTATTGCGGCGATGGGACAGCCCGACTTCCTGACCGCCGACATGGTGAAAGACGGCGTTGTGGTGATTGACGTGGGAACGACAAGAATTCCCTCTACCGACACCCGGTCTGGATGGAAACTCAAAGGTGATGTGAAATTTGACGAGGTAGCGCCCAAATGCAGCTATATTACGCCGGTGCCGGGTGGCGTAGGCCCCATGACCATTGTTTCGCTGCTTCGCAATACCCTTCAGGCCGCCGAGCAACGAAACCGCCCCTGAAACCGGAGGCATCCCGCCGGACAGAAAGTTTTTTTCGTTAAATTTGGTTAAATCTTAGCTGTTGTATTGTTTGGCAATATTTGATTGAGTACTTTTACCCCATCGTAATATATCAGGATGGCAAGATTTAAACATGTGCAAATCGTTGCTATTCCGTTTAGTACATTAAATCTATCCATATTCTATATTGATTATCGTAATGACAAACGAAAACATAAACAACGCTTTAGCCAAAATCACAAAAGACAGGCTTAGAACCAATCTTTTCAGAAAACAGGAGCAGCATTTGATCGCTTTTCTTGTGCAGCGTGTTCCTGTCTGGATGACTTCGGATATGCTGACAATCATCGGCCTGTTCGGGAGTTTTGTTACGGCGGCGGGTTTTGTGATGGCCGGTCATTTTCATCGCAGTTTTTTGCTGTTGGGCATTGCCGGTTTTGCCATCAACTGGTTTGGTGATTCGCTGGACGGACGACTTGCGTATTTCCGCAACAAACCGCGCAAATGGTATGGTTTTTCACTGGATTTTACGGTAGATTGGCTGACGAACATACTGATCGGCTACGGGTACATCGTTTACGTGGGCGGAGAATGGGAATTACTGGGCTTTTGCTTTGTTGTACTGTACGGATGGGCCATGATGACGGCTTTGCTGAGGTACAAGATCACCAACAAGTACACCATTGACTCCGGCTTGTTCGGCCCCACCGAAGTAAGGATCATCATCTCGCTTTTTCTGGCGCTTGAAGTCATCTGGAAAGGTTCCATTCTGTATTCCGGCATATCTGCCTGCCTCTTCCTGCTGGCGATAGATATCGTCGACTTTCTGAAACTGTTGAAAATCGCCGACCAGCGGGACAAAGACGAAAAAGCCGGTGAAAAATGAGCCTGCTGGAACGACTGAAGACTTTCGTCAAAGCCCAAACCTCATCATTGATAGGCGGGACATGCGATTACCTGATCATGATCGGACTGACGGAACTTTTCGGCCTGCACTATACGCTTTCCATCGTGATAAGCGGCATTGTGGGAGCTGTTGTCAATTTTTCCATCAATAAGACATGGGCTTTTTACCGTCGGGAAAAGGCCTACCGGTATTCGCTCGTACAGCAGTTGGCGCGATTTATCATTGTGGTGCTCAACAGTATTGCGCTGAAAACCGCCGCTACCTATTTTTTTACGGAAACCGTGCATATTGACTACAGGATAAGCCGCTTGACGGCAGACCTGCTGGTCTCCCTGCTCTTTAACTACATGCTGCAACGCCACTGGGTATTTAAAAGCGAGAAAATTAAAAAGGGATACAGGAACTGACCCGTCATCCTCGCCGGATGCGGTCGGTCATTTATCGGTTGTAAAAATACCTTGATGAATCTGATAGCCCAGCGTGACGGTCTGCCGCCCCCCTCGCCCCCCCGCCCTGAAGGCGTAAACCACCCCGTCCACGATGAATTTTTCCTGTTTTTCTCACTTTTTTCTCGTTGTTTTCAGGTCAGTTTAATAGCAATTAGTTCCAGAAAGTTTTTCGTTTTTTGGTGTCCCATTGAGAAAAACAGGAAAAGACGTTTCCTCATCTGTAGAAAGGCTATTTTTTGAAAAAAGGCGTTTTCTCATCCGTAGAAAGGCTATTTTTTGAAAAAAAGACGTTTCATCATCTGTGGGAAGGCTATTTTTTGAAAAAAGGCGTTTCCTCATCTGTAGAAAAGCTATTTTTTGAAAAAAAGACGTTTCCTCATCTGTGGGAAGGCTATTTTTTGAAAAAAAGACGTTTCATCATCTGTGGGAAGGCTATTTTTTGAAAAAAGACGTTTCCTCATCTGTAGAAAAGCTATATTTTGAAAAAAAGACGTTTCCTCATCTGTGGTAAGGCTATTTTTTGAAAAAAGGCGTTTTCTCATCTGTAGAAAAGCTATTTTTTGAAAAAAAGACGTTTCATCATCTGTGGGAAGGCTTATTTTTTGAAAAAAGGCGTTTTCTCATCTGTGGAAAGGCTTATTTTTTGAAAAAGGCATATTCATGCGTTGCAGGAAGGTTTTATTATTCGATGCCTCTCCATTCGTTGAGATAAAGGCCATTTTTCTCCTGTTTTTCTCACTTTTTTCTCACTTTTTCCTCGTTGTTTTCAGATCAGTTTAATAGCAATTAGTTTCCATAAAGTTTTTTGTTTTTTGGGTGTCCCATTGAGAGAAATAGGCCCCCGAAGGTGTAAACCACGCCTTCCACGATGAATCTTTTGTTGTCAAACTCCTTTCGGTCTGCATCGCGCAAGGCCATCTTTCTGGGAACTGTCACCTCCGCCGTATCGGTTAATTTTTTTCGCGATGTTTTTTTTCACTGCATGGAGATAATCCCAAGAAATTTTATATCTTTCCTCTGTTGTACTGACCCGTCATCCTCGCCGGATGCGGTCTGTCGTTTATCGGTTGTAAAAATACCATATTTGTGCTATTGCAGACATTTTTATTTCATTGTATTTTTGCACCGTTAAATAAATTTTACCGTCATTCATAAATAATAAATAAAAACATGAGCTTAAAATTTGAATCATTGCAGGTACATGCAGGCCAGGAAGTGGAAAAAACCACTCATGCCCGCGCGTTGCCCATTTATCAGACCACCTCGTACGTCTTTGAAGATGCCAAAGACGGCGCCGATCTTTTCGGATTGCGCAAATTCGGCAATATCTATACTCGTCTCCAAAATCCGACTACCGATGTATTCGAGAAACGGATAGCCGCCCTCGAAGGCGGGGTGACCGGGCTGGCTACCTCATCCGGACAGTCGGCGCAGTTTATTGCGCTGAACAACATCCTTCAGGTGGGCGACAATTTTATTACTACTTCTCACCTTTACGGCGGGACATACAACCAGTTCAAGTCGCAATTCAAACGATTGGGCATTGAAGCGCGGTTTACCCCCAGCGACGATCCGTCCGAGTTTGAAAAACGGATCGACATCAACACCAAAGCCCTTTACCTGGAAACCATCGGCAATCCGGAACTGAATATTCCCGATTTCGATGCTATTGCAGCAGTTGCCCGGAAATACGATATTCCCCTGATTGTGGACAATACGTTCGGCGCGGCGGGTTTTCTTTTCCGTCCGATTGAACACGGGGCGTCGGTTGTAGTAGAATCGGCCACCAAATGGATCGGCGGCCACGGCACTACCCTCGGCGGCGTCATCGTGGACAGCGGCACCTTCAATTGGGGCAACGGTAAATTTCCCACTTTTACCGAACCTTCCGACAGCTACCACGGGTTGGTGTTCTGGGATGTCTTCGGCGCCGGCGGGCCTTTCGGCAATATCGCCTTCAACATCCGCGCCCGCGTAGAAGGTCTTCGCGACTGGGGCAACACGCTCAGTCCGTTCAATTCATTTTTGCTGGTACAGGGGTTGGAAACGCTGTCCCTCCGCGTGGAACGTCACGTTCGCAACGCGCAGGAACTGGCCGAATGGCTCGAAAATCATCCCAAAGTGGAATATGTGAACTATCCCGGCCTCAAGAGCAGTAAATATTATGCGGCCGGCAAAAAATACCTGCCCAAGGGAGCAGGATCGGTGCTTACGTTCAAGGTGAAGGGCGATCCGGACAATGCCGACACGCTCATTAACAATGTCAAACTGCACAGCCATCTGGCGAACGTAGGCGACGCCAAATCGCTTATCATCCATCCGGCGGCTACCACTCATGAACAGCTTTCGCCGGAAGATCAGAAAGCGTCGGGTGTAGAACGGGGGCTGTTACGCATTTCCGTCGGCATTGAACATATCGACGACATCAAGGACGACCTTCAACAAGCATTAGAGGCCATCCGCTAAACTTTTGAATGAAGAACGCGCTTCAACCGTGAACCTGTACATGACCACATTATGGGTTGAATCGCGTACTTTCATTCATTAAATCCTCTTTTTCAGCGATTCCGGAAAAGGTGGCTCTTTAATATCAGCGTCTTCTGTCACCGCGTCCCCGGTCGTGTCCGCGGCTACCGCCGCTACCTCCGTGACGGCGTTCTCCTCCTTCGCGCGGCGGACGTTCTTCGTAACCTTCCGGTTTGTCGGTCAATACGCGGCGCGAGAGGCGAAGTTTACCCGTTTTGGAGTCTATTTCTATCAGTTTTACATCTATTTCGTCGCCTTCGGCAAGGATGCCGTCGAGGTTTTCAAGTCGTTTCCAATCTACTTCCGAGATGTGCAGCAATCCTTCCTTTCCGGGAAGTATTTCGACAAATGCGCCGAAAGCTACGATGGATTTTACTTTTCCGTGGTAAACTTTATCTATTTCTGGGAGTTCGATGATGCTGTTGATCCATTTCAGTGCGGCATCGATAGCATCGCGGTTTTCGGCAAAGACATCTACAACGCCCTTGTTGTCCACTTCTTCAATCACGATAGTGGTGCCGGTTACTGCCTGAATTTCCTGAATAACTTTGCCTCCCGTACCGATGACCGCGCCGATAAATTCTTTCGGTATGGTGATCTGAACGATGCGTGGTGCGTGCGGTTTATAGTCTTCCCGCGGTTTTGCCAATGTTTCGGTGATTTTTCCAAGAATGTGCATCCGTCCTTCGTTGGCTTGCGCCAATGCTTTTGCCAGAACTTCGTATGCCAGTCCGTCCACTTTGATGTCCATTTGTGTGGCGGTGATGCCGTCGGCAGTGCCGGTTACTTTGAAGTCCATGTCGCCGAGATGGTCTTCGTCGCCGAGGATGTCGGAAAGAACGGCATATTTGCCCGGTTCGGAGATTAATCCCATGGCGATACCCGACACCGGTTTTTTCAGTTTTATTCCGGCATCCATCAGGGCCAGCGTACCTGCGCAGACGGTGGCCATGGACGAAGAGCCGTTGGATTCCAGAATATCGGAGACGACGCGCACCGCATACGGGTTTTCTTCTCCTGTAGGGACCATTCTTTTCAAAGCGCGGAAAGCGAGGTTGCCGTGGCCTATTTCGCGGCGTGAGATACCGCGCGCCGCTTTGGCATCGCCTGTGGAAAAAGGCGGAAAATTATAGTGAAGGACAAATTTTTCGGATCCTTGTATCAGGACTTCATCCACTTGTTTTTCATCCAGTTTGGTGCCGAGTGTAACGGTAGTGAGGGATTGGGTTTCGCCGCGGGTAAACAGCGCCGATCCGTGTGCGGCAGGCAGGTAATCCACTTCGCAGGAGATGGGTCGGATTTCAGTGGTTTTCCGTCCGTCCAGCCGGATGCCTTCATCCAGGATCATGCGGCGCATAGCCTCTTTTTCCACTGCATGGTAGTAACGCGCCACTAATGGTTTTTTTGCTTCGCGTTCTTCTTCGGGAATGGATTCCAGAAATTCGTTGACAATGGCTTCGAAAGCTTCGCTGCGTTCCTGCTTCGGCAACTGCGCTTTGGCGACGGCATAGACCTTGTCGTAAGTAGCCGCCTTCACGGACATGCGGAGGTCTTCGTCGTTTACTTCGTGGCAATAGGTGCGTTTCACGGTTTTGCCGACCATTTCCGTCAATTCATTCTGGGCAAGACAATGTTTTTTGATTTCCTCGTGCGCAAATTGAAGGGCTTTCAGCAGATCATCTTCCGAAACCTCTTTCATTTCGCCTTCTACCATCATGATATTGTCGTATGTGGCGGCCACCATGATGTCGAGGTCGGCTTTTTCAATTTCTTCGAAGGTCGGATTGATGTGCATTTGTCCGTCGATACGGGCGACACGTACTTCCGAGATAGGCCCTCCGAAAGGGATATCGGATACCGCCAGCGCCGCCGATGCCGCCAAACCTGCCAATGCATCGGGTTTGATGTTTTTGTCGGCCGAGATAAGGTTGATGGTCACATACACTTCGGCATGGAAATCGTCGGGGAAAAGCGGTCGCAAGGCGCGGTCTACCAGCCGGGAAATTAATATTTCGTAATCGCTCGGTCGCGCTTCCCGCTTGAGGAAGCCTCCCGGAAAACGCCCCGATGCGGCGAATTTTTCTTTATATTCGACCTGAAGAGGCATGAAATCGACATCTTCCTTCGCTTCTTTTGCCGCTACTACCGTAGCCAGCAACATGGTCTTACCGTGTTTCAACAACACAGCGCCATCGGCCTGCCTGGCCAATTTCCCCGTTTCAAGTATGACGGTTTCGCCATTGCCCAACCGTATCTCTTTTTGAATAATGCTCATTTGATATTTATTTACGGATATTCAGCTCTTTAATGATTTCGCGATAACGGTTAATATCGATATCTTTCAGATAATCAAGCAATCTTCTCCGTTTTCCGACTAATTTCAACAATGCTTTTTGTGTACCATAATCGTTTCTGTTTGACTTCAGGTGTTCCGTCAAATGATTGATGCGATATGAAAACAATGCGACCTGCGACTCGGACGAACCGGTATTGGTTGCATCTTTGCCGTACCGGGCAAAGATTTCCTGCTTTTTTTCAGCGGTTAAATACATTTTTTTTACTTTTTATATATGTTCTTACTACTTTTGGCCGCGCAAAGATAATTCACTTTTTTCTGATTTAAAATTTTTTGAAAGATATTTTTTGTTTTTTGACCAAACCGACGGTAGGGACGCAGGGTCAACGCATATCAATTTTGAGAAGGTAGAAGAGGAATTCCCTGTTCCAAGCGGCTTTGAAGCATTTTAAGCGGAGGCTTTCCTTCCGGTATCTTTTTTTTAAACTGTTAAAGGAGAATTACTCTCACCGTTTTTTGCTTCTTTCCATCGTTTATTGTCACTAAATACACGCCCGCAGGGTAATTGCTGATGTCTATCCGTATCGTTGGTTCGGAGACCGTTTGACGTAGCAATACCTTTCCCGCCACATCGCTGAGGGTAATGTGACGTTCGCCTGCCGTTTCAAAATCCAGCGTAAGCATACCTTCTGTGGGGTTGGGATATATGCGGGCAATCGGCGTATCGGATATCTTGACGCCGGTTGTCGTGTTGGTCACCGTTACGGCGCAGGCAGCGCTTAGTTTGCCGACTTGCGCGGTTGCGGTGATAGTGGCTGCGCCTGCCGCTACCGCTGTTACGGTGCCGTCGTCGCTTACCGTTGCTACGTTTTCGTTATCGCTCATCCATGAGACAGTTTTGTTCTCTGCATCTTCCGGCTCAACTGTTGCCGTAAGCGTTTCGGAGCTTCCGACAGTCAGGTACAGCGTCTCCGGATCCACTGTTACTCCGGTTACATGGGTAATGATTCCATTCACATTGAGCCATCCATTCGGTTGATTCACATTAACATTGTTGAGTCCGTCCGCCATCACGTCCGTCCCATCATCCTGATTCAAAAGCACTAAGGCAATTTTAACAAGAGAACCGTATGCTTGAATTGTCGAACGGGGAACAGCAATCTCGGCTATATATCCCTCGTCGCTGTCGCCTGAATTGGAAACGGTACCGAATAGAAGCGACTCGGATTGAATTTCAGGTATTTCGGAATTTACCCAATTTCCTACCGCATAACGGGAGATCTGCTGCACGCCTTCCGCACCGATTTTCAGCCGTAAAGAGGAACTGTTCAATAGCTCAGCGCCGGTATGCAGATACACGTCCAACACATCCGAAGGCAGCAGATCATCATCCAGCCGTTCTACCAAAAGATACAGATTATCATCATCATACGTCATTCGTACTGCCGCCTGCGCCTGTGAGTCACTGCCCACAAAAAAGGCGTCGGTGTTATTGCTCCAGTCATTATTATTTCCGTCAATCGTTGGAGTGCTGCGTGCAGGGAAAATCGTATGGTTGAGTTGCATTTTACCGATGAGGATGTGCCGGGTATTGGTGGTGATTTGTCCGGTTGTAATTGTTCCTATCATTGTGTGTGAGCCGTCCGGTTCCAGCGCCCCCCAATAACCATCATAGCGAAAAGGGAGATATGGTACTGCAAATGTGCGGGCTTCGGCGTTCCCTAAACGAATGCTATATTTATTATTGGCACTATAGGAAATAACGGTTTCTCCCGAAGGGAACTGTTTCAAATATGGTCCGCTGCCCGACCATAAACTTTTTTGCTTGTCCTCAGGTCCCTCTTCAATGGTGTTATATACCGAGTTAGGGCTAAGATAATGTGCCCAGTTGTCGTCCGAATAGGCTATAGAGATGGTGTATCCTGCATCATTAGCATTTTGATCTTCCAAGGCAAGCGCGATGGTGTTGGAATTATTCAGCAGCACGGCACAGGGCATTTGGTGGGTATATCTATTAACGTTGTTTTCTGTTTTGTTATATCTCTGGGCAACCACGTATCCGTAAAATTCATTTTCGGGCAAATGAGATACCCACGTTTCTCCATTATCGGTAGAACGGAGGATTGCCGTACCTGATGATCTCACCACAGCGTCGCCTATAATCCCTTGATCAAACTGCATTTGGTTGTTTGTACTCGAATGCGTGAAATACACCTGGATTTCGCCCGACGGAAGTTGAAGGATTTGAGGTTCCCAGTTGGAACCTCTGAAAATCACCTTTTCTTCTCCCCAGCTTTGGCCGTTGTCAGTGCTTATACGCATGGCGATACCGTTGCCGTCATTCGTATTATACATATTACTATTTGCACGAAAAGACGCCACAGCCATCAGGTATCCGTTTTGAAGCACCAGCGCATCGCCATTATTATACACTCTCCTGTCCGTCCTGTTCTCTCCTTGTACCGTAACAGTAATATTGGGGATCGGTGTAAAAACCTCCTTCGGCGTTTCCCAATCTTTGAGATTTGGGCTGATGGAATATAAAATATTTGAGCCGACGTCATTGATGTGCCAAAACATAATATACTTGTCGTTCGGCAACTTCTTAATCCGTGAGTAGGTGGGTTTAAGATTTGAATTAAAAGGGCTGATGAGCTGTATCTCATGATATTCGCGGTAATTGAGTTCCAAAAGTTTTGCGCCCGTGTCATATTCATGGGAATTGATTACAGGCTCATCGGTGTTAAGATTCCCGATCGCGGTTATTTGCGCTTGCAGATTTCCTGCTGCCAATAATGCCATACATGCTATGGCCAAAAAGTGTCCTCTACTTGTGTGGCTTTTCGTACTCTGCCCGTTTTTTGAAATGGTATCCGCTTCCATTGCCCCGCCATGATTGGCGACTGCTGCTTTGACCTTTAACATATTCATATCATTATTTTTTTAAATATTTCCCAACAAAAATTAGATGGCATCGTAGAAATAATCTTTGTAGTTTGACAGTCATTTAACCATTGATTATATCCGTCGTAATCGTTCATCGACGGATGAACGATTACGGTCGGAGCCACCAGATAAGTATCTGTAATCCTGTTTACTTCGGATATTTCTGGGTTTTCGGAGGTTTGGTATATATCATATTCACAGGTTGTTTTTCCGGTATATTCTACGGGAAAGTTGACACCCCATCCATTGTTATAAATCATGGATTGAAGGAGGTTGGAGTTGGATGGTTCACTGATGTCTCCGCCCAAAAAAAACATTTGTTTTCCCAATTCGAATACGGGCGATGTTTTTGACGCCCAAACTCTGGTTCCGTCCTGCGAAGAAAATTTGACCCAGGCATCAGTTACAAAGAAAGATTTGCAGGTATTGGGAATATGATCCTTATATGGAACGTATTCCATTCCGCCGTTAGTGGCAGTGACACGCCTTTCCGTATCCGGAAAGGGAAATTCGGCATAGATTACTTCGGCCTCACGCTCAGAATGTGGGATACGGTCAAAAATGATTTTAACGTTTACCCGCTGTTCCCCCGTATAAACGGTGAGTATGCGTTCCGCGCTCAGTAATCGTTGATTGTCTAATTTTTGGCTGTACGTTATGGTATAAGGCGTTTCCCCGATCCGGGTCATTTCGTTCGGTACGGACGGATAGTCGCCGGGAACGGCTGTCGCTCCCCACCAGCCACCGGCAATAAACCTGCTGACATGCAATACCGGAGCTTCCCCGTCCAAAAGGGGACGATCCGTTGCTTTCCAGCGGATGCTTACCGGCCAGCCGGAAGCATTGACGCTTATGATCGGCTTCCCTTGCGATGCTTCGACGTCGGGGTCATCGGCAGAAGCAAGATAACGCCTGAAAGTTTCACCGGGTAGCCGGTCTATCCAAAAATAAACGTCATTGTCTTTTGCGTACAGTTTTGTTTTTGTTCCGGAGGACGGATCTATGAGGGATTGGGGATTTTTTACTTTCCGAATACTTGCTTTTTCCAGTTTGCACCAGCCGGAATATTCCGTTTTTTGCGTATTTATCACATAAATACCCTCCGGTTTGCCGTTCATTACTGCCCGTGCGCGTTGGGCAAGCAACCATCGGGCATATTCGTGCGCCTTATAGGCATATCGGAACGTTTCATTCATGGTTCCCTGGTTTTGGATGCCATAAATATCCTTACCGGAGGTGTTGGCGGCAAAAGTATGTTCATAATAAGTACAAATATCGCGTTCGATCTCATCTGTCCGTTGAATTTGTTTCTCCGTCATCCTGTTAAAAACGGGTGATTGGGCAGCTTGAAGCGAATAACGGGCATTGCGCGCCGTAGCTGTTTCGCGAGGCATGGCCGTCATGCCGAAAGCCCACCAGTCGCCAAATTCGCCTTCAACTGTCGAAGCGGTCGCGCCGGCAATCCGTTCCATATCCATGATGGATGCGGTAGCTGTTGTAAGACGAAGGGCTGGTTGAAGACCCAATTCATTCCATTTCCCGACAAATGCAACAATGGCAGGATATGGCCCGTCATTATCGCAACGCCATTGGTTCGAAAATGTTAGCGGTAGCACTTCGTAAGCATATCCTTTATTTTCCAATTCTTTAAGCTTTTGTACGCATATTTCGTGCGCTTTTCTTACCGACGCTTCGTCGGATTTGAAAAAATGACCGTCTCTCGGCCATCCGGTTTCGAGGTTGGTCGCTTCGTGTTGGTTCCTTCTCCAGCGTTGCGAATGGAAATAATCATAGCCTGCCCAATACGAGACGCCGTTCCACAGGAACAACCTGCGTCCGTCCGGCATTTTCCACCAGCTGGCCGTGGGTATGCCGAAAGGATGACGGCCATTCATTCCCATCCAGATATGCCTGACGCCTTTTTCGGCAAGTTTGCTGGCGACGGATCGGGGAAAACCGTTGACGTCATTTTGTATGGCAATGCGCGGATACACCTGAGAGGAAACTTCGGAAGGAATCCATGCAATGAGTTTTTGTACTTCAACCTCATTCAGCATGGGATGAATATTGAACGGCATGATATTGACGTCTATCTGTCCGCGGAGAATACATTTCAGCATTTTTTCCCGTCGGTCGGGCGTAGTTTCCTTCCACCACTTCCAAAACGGATCGAGCGCTTCCACCGTCCACGTAAAACGTTCGCCCTGCCTGTTCTTTTGGGTTTGTTCGGCGCAATCCAGCGCAATATCAATGTATCGCTTGTGGAGTTCAGCCACTATCAGCGGATGGTCGGTATAGCCGTAATCGGTATGCGTCCAGTTGATCAGGTCGATGGTTTTGATGACATTGCGAAAGGTGTCTGCTTGCGCTGCACCGGAACATACAAGCGACAGGAAGAGGATACCGACTATATTTCGATTACGTCTTACTGTTATCATCTTAAAGCATCGATGTTTCTTCTTTTTCCTCATGATATCGATCATCAATAACACCTTTTTTTATAAACGTAATATTTTTACAGGTATTTACTGTCGTTGTCCATAAACAAACAGTTCCCAGATATCCGCCTGGTTGGCTCTCTTGTTCTCTCCGTACCAGACGATCACATATCTTCCGGCGGTATTTGGCGGAAGGTTGAGCGTAACAGGGGCATTGCCGGGATTGTCGGCGGTATTGTTGTAATCGACCAGCACAGCGCCCCAATAGGCTTTGGGGGAAGTAATCAGCGTAGTACCCTGTAGTAGAAATTCACCGTTGGCGGTTTCCCAGCATTGGTCGTCCGAACTGACGAAAATTTTCAGGTTGGTGATGTAAGGCGCGCCGGAATAGGTTTCGGTACGGCTGCCTTGCCGTTCTCCGGGTCCGCGGAGCCAAATTTCAACGGCGGTTACCTCGGTTTCTGCGCCGAGGTCTACCACTATAGCCGGTCTGTTGTCGTTGGCTATGCCGCTGGGAAAACTGGCTGCGCCGACGCCCGGCCTCCATGAAGAGTCAAAATCCCCGTCGAACAGGCCTGCTATGCGTTTGGGGTTATAGTCCGCGCTTTGATGCGACGAAGAACTCTTGATGGGCATTTGGGAACGATCCGGCACATACTGGACGGGGATGTAGCAAATGTTTTTCATCGTATCTACTTTCAACGGTTCGGTTACTCCGATCAATTTCACAGGAATGATATTCAGTCCGGGATAAAGTTTTGACTTGTCTATCGTGCAGGTAAGGGTCAGTTTGTCTGTTCCCGCTTTTACGGACAAATCGCCCGATATGACGTAAGCGTCTGCCGGCGGAAGCGCTCCGTCGATGTGTGTCAGCGTAGCTGTAAACTCTTCCGTGTCGCCTTCCGTCTTTGATTTTAACCTTGTTTCTCTGTATTTTATTTTGCCTTTGGCTTCGGCTACCAATGCGCCGAGTTCGATACGGCTGTCTTCCAGCGTGATAACGCCGTCCCATCGGTTGGTAAAAGCCATTCCCACGTCGATCGTTTTCTCGATGGTTTCGTCTTCGCCTTCGAATACGCGCACCATTTCGAAATCGTCGGTCAAAATGCGTATCAACGGTTCATTTACGGTAAATTGCAGGAAAGATACGGTTTGCGATTCAAGGACGTCCACTCCTTCCGAAGCGATGGATACGGGCAGTACAAAATCCGTAAGTCCGTATTTTGAGAATCCTGTTTCGCTGCCATGCCTGTTTTCCCATGCTTCCACGATTTTAGCAGGATCATATTCCACCTGAAACGGGGCGTACTGTTCCTCTTCTTTCATGGCAAAGATGTGTTGCGTTATCGTGTAACAGTCGTCGGGCAACAGTTCAAACCGGCTGTTGCTAGCGTTGTTGTAACTTTCCAGCGTGTCGGCATCCACCGAAAATGTAACGGTACAGGCGGTATGGTTCAAGCCGCTTTTATTCGCCCAGATGCGGGCGACATATTTTTCGCCTATGTCGAAAGATTCTTCGACATGGAAACCTGTTTTTACCAGATATACCTTGTCGGGAACCATGTTTTGCCGGCGGTTGTCTTCGCATGACCAGCAGACGACGGAAATCCATATTCCGATGATGTATAAAAAAAGGTCTTTTGTTTTCATATTCATTTTGATAATAAAAAATAATAAATTACCAGCCATAAGACTGTTCGATGATTTTGTTCCTGTCCAGTTCGTTTTGATGCAAGGGATAGAGATAGTGTTTCGGCAGGAAAGTCCGGTTTCCCCTGTATATGGGCGTTCGTTTCCAGTAATCCGTGGCGCCGATGTTGTTGGGAGCGCCGTCGTCCACAACAATGTTCATGCCGTAAATGGGACAGGCATGGTTGGTGATTTCGGCTATTTTCCATCTGCGGATATCGAAGTACCGGCTGTTTTCAAAGAAAAGTTCTACCTGTCGTTCGCGTCGCAACATCAACCTCAGTTTGTCGCGGTCGTTTTCAATACCCGGATATACATTTTCTATGTCAGGAACTCCCGCTCTTGTCCGGAGTTCGTTCCAATAAGTCAGTACGTCGGGATTTTGCCAGTCATATTCTATCAGCGCCTCTATGTAGTCCAGATAAATTTCGCCCAGCCGTATCAGCGGCCACAAAGGGAAGACGAAACCGCTGTTGCCCAGGCTTGGGTCTGTTTCCCTGAAGGTGAATTTTCTGGGCGTATATCCGGTCAGGGGATGATTGGAGCCGCTGGCTTCGTAGCTATTCCCGCCATTTCCGAAATCGATGACGGTATTTTTTGCCAGATTGTTGCCATACACCCATTTTAAATTGTCATATACGATGCTCATGTAAAAGCGGGGTTCGCGGTTTACATACATGTTGAAGGTGAGCATGGTTTCCTTGTCCCACGGATGAAGGAAATTGCTTGCTCCCGTTTCGGAATAATTTGCGGCAGGATCCACAAGCGGATTTTTTCCGTCTTTTCCGTTCCATTCCGGACTTCCGTCGGCATATCCCGTTATCGGATATATTCCGTTATTCATGGCAAAAGCATCCACTTGTTTTTGAGACACGCTGACGCCGCCCCAACAGCTCGTAAACGCTTTCGGAGTAAGTCGATAAACAAAATTTCTTGCTTCGGCTTCGGTTGTTCCAAAGGTCATGTGACGTCCGAATATGAGTTCGGAATTCCATTTTTGATAGTGTATTCCGTAAAGGGATTTGTACGGATCCATGTTACCGTCGGTATATTCCCTGTACAATTCGTAACGCGGCAAGTCAATGACGGTTTTTGCCGCTGCCGCCGCATCCCGCCATTTTTGTTCGCTGTAGGCGACCGGCATCAGATTTTCGCCGGAAACATTACTTTTCCATCCTGCATAAATGGAGGCATCGGTATTGAACAGGGGGCTTGCCGCAAAGTTCAGCAATACCGCCTTCAAGGCAAGCGCCGCGCCGCCGGTGGGTCGCCCCAGATTGGTATTGTTCTGTTCCGGATACAGGATATCTGCAATTTTTGTAAGTTCATCGCACACATAATCGACACATTCGTCGAAAGTATTCCTGCCGATGGTATATTCACCGTCCAGCGCCAGCAGTTCATCGTGCATGACGACCACAGGGCCGTATGTGCGAATGAGGTTTACGTAAAGCAGGGCGCGTATAAAGCGTACTTCTGCCTTGTATTGGGTTATTTCCTCATTGCTCAACTCCCCGCACATATCCGCGTTTTGCAGGAAATAATTAATATCTCTGATTCCCTGATAGCTATTTTGCCATTTGCCGTAAGGCACTTCGTTCGGATTCCATGAGCCGTTGTTCATTTTGTTCACATCATGAGACCACGAAACATCGGATTCGTCGGATGCCGCACTCCACGGATAGCCGTTTGCAGCACTCAACAGCCAGTAATCCGGGATATAACTGTAGCAGTGGAAAAGATACTTTTCGGTATTTACTCTGCTTTTGAAAATATCCTCTGTGGTGGTAGGCTGATCCAGCGGTTGCTGGTCGAGAAAAGAGTCGCAGGAAAGCGGTACAAAAACGGTAAACGTTATGACAAACAAAACAATACGGTTGATTTTATAATTTTTCATGATGATTAGAAATTTAAATTGACTCCGAAATTGATAATTCTGTTGGGTGGATATTTGGATCCCTGCCCGTCGTCTATTTCCGGGTCAAAGAGTTTGAAGTCAGAAAAAGTAAGCAGATTGATGCCCGAACAGTAGAAATGCAGGCTTTGGATGCTCAGTTTTTCCGTTAACCGCTTTGGTATGGTATAACCGATGGCGGCATTTTTCAGTCTCATATAACTGATGTCTCTTTGCCAGAAGGTCGATTGCAGGTTATTGTTGGTATTGGCGCCTATGGTTGCTCTCGGATAGCGGGCGGCAGGATCCGGATTGTCCAGTCGCCATGAATGATAAAATACATCTTCATAAAAACCCGAAGTGGCTTCACCTGCTCCGGAGAATGTTCTGAAGGCGGTTCCGCTCAGGAACTTGGTAGTGTGCGATACGCCTTGGAACAATACCGACAGGTCGAAATTTTTCCACTGGAAGGAAGCCCCAAAACCATACGTGATTTCAGGCACCCAGCTATGTCCGACAGGCACCTGGTCATACGAATTGATCACCCCGTCGCCGTTGATATCCTTGTACTTGATGTCGCCTATCCGCAAATCTCCATATTGAGGGGGGCTTTGGTCGATTTCTTCCTGCGAGGCAAAGAGTCCCATGGCTACATATCCGGTCTGTTGATCGACCGGTAACCCGATTTTGGTCATGTACGGATATTCCGGAATGGGCTGGGCATTTTTGAGAATTTTGCTGCGGTTGTAGGTAAAGTTGCCTCTAAAGGATATTTGAAAATCGCCCACTGTGTGGAAGGATTCCAGTTGCGTCTCCATTCCCCGATTCAGCACTTCGCCGATATTCACATAAGGGAGTGTAGCAATTCCCGCAATGTAGGTCAAATCATTCCGTTGCAGGAATATCCCCGTGCGGTAATCGCGGAAATAATCCGCCTGAACATTGATTTTTCCCCAAAGCGACAATTCCATGCCCAAATCAAATTTCTGAGATTTCTCCCATGATACGTTAGGGCTGCCGAAATTGGATATTTGGGCGCCCGTTTTGCTTGTTGACTGTTGCCCTAATGAGTAAGCATTAGCCACATTAAGGTTGAAGGTGTCGTGGTAAATGAAACGGGCAATCTCATCGTCATCGTCATCTTTGATCTTATCATTTCCCACCAGCCCGTAAGATCCTCTGATTTTCAATTTGCTGATTACATCGGTGAGCGACTTGAAAAAGCCTTCGTTGGAAATCAACCATCCCAAAGCAATGGAAGGGAAGAATCCGAAACGATGGTCTGGGCTAAAATTTTCCGATCCGTTGTATCCGAAATTACCTTCCAGCAAATAGCGGTCATCGAATCCATAGGTGAGGCGACCTGCAATACCCTGATTTCGATAGGGAACCGACCGATCAATCTTATCGGCCTGTACATAGCGCATGGATTTCTGGTTGTACAGAAAAAGCGCTCCTACCCTGTGTACACCGAAGTTCCTGGAATAGGTTAACGAACCTTCAAGATAGAAGGTCTTTTTCCCCGAAGAGCTTTTGCTGTAACCCAGTGTTTCCGTACCGTTCGACACTACCGGATTGAAAAGCAGCGCCCCGTCGTCATCCCTGCCGTAAGCATAGAAAGTGTTGGGCGTACGGGAATAGTTGACGGTTTGCCGCGTTAGCATGTCCCATGAAAATTTGATGTTGGCTTCAAGCCCCGGGATGATCAGTTCGCTGAAATCCTGCTTTAATCCCAACAGCGCCTGGGCATTGTTCCAGTATTCATTCTTGAATCCGTCCTGTGTCAACAGGTTGTAGGGATTTTGCCCTCCTCCGGGATATGCGGAAAGCGATCCGTCGGAGTAAACGGCAGGCACCAGGCCGGGAGCATAAGTAAACGCTCTCGACCAGATGTCTTCCTTGTTGCTGTTGGGCGATACGCGCGTTTCGTAGATATTGGACAGATTGACGTTGACAACAGTGGTTGGCGTCAGGCTGACGTCAACGTTGGAACGGAAATTAAACTTGTCGTAATCAATAGAGGTATTGTAGCGTTGCGTATGGTCTTCCTTGTAGATACTTCCTTCATGATAGTAAGTCCCGGATATGAAATAGCGGGCGATACTCCCTCCTCCGCTGATGTTGGCATTGACGCGCTGGTTGTGGGCTACGGGCTTGAACATTTTGTTTACCCAGTTCACATTCGGGTACAGGTCGGGGTCTTCGCCGGAACTCAGTTTTGCAATGGTGGCATCGTCAAAAAGATGCGCTCCTCCGGAAGTGTAACCGTACGTTTCATTGTAAAGCTCAGCGTATTGCGCCGCATCTGCCATTTTGGGCAGTCTGACGGGAGAAACGAAACCGGTTTCCGCACGTACCGTCACCTTGGCAGGCCCCTGTTCGCCGCTTCTCGTGGTGATCAAAAGCACGCCATTGGCGCCGCGTACTCCGTAGATGGCAGTGGCGGTTGCATCCTTCAAGATGGAAAAGGTTTCGATGTCTTCAACATCTACCAGATCCAGTTCGCGTTCAATGCCGTCAACCAGCACCAGCGGTTTGTTGGATGCGCTGTTGGTGGTACTCACCCCGCGTATCCAGAACTGCGCACTTGACCCCGGTTCGCCCGACCGTTGAATGGATATTACGCCGCCCAATTGTCCTGCCAGCACGGTGGATATTTGACCGGCAGGTAGTTTCAATTGGGCAGGGTTGAGAGAAGTAATCGCTCCTACCACACTCTCTTTCTTTTGCACGCCGTAGCCCACTACCACCACTTCTTCCAATTCGGCCGTTGATTCGTTCAAAACGAAATCAATTACCGTTCGGTCACCGACCACCTCTTCTACGGTGGTATAACCGACAAAAGAAACGGTAAGCACCGGATTTTTCACATTCACCGGATGAATAACGTATTCTCCATTGATATCGCTGGTGGTTCCGAGAGAGGTTTCCTTGACCCAAATCGAAGCGCCCGGCAATGGAGAGCCGGAATCATCCATGACTCGACCTTTCACCGTATGGTCTTGAGCAGACACCGGTAAAACAAGCATTGCGCTCAGCAGCGCCGTCATTATTGCAGACAGTATCTTCCGTCCTGTGGAATTATTATATCCAGTATTGATCATTATTTATTTATTTTAATTTATTTATTGATGGATGTTCGCAAAATCGATTTTTCATCTATAGACATGATTTGCTTATCGTCAGTTTTGCATATTTGTTATTCCGCAACTTCCTGAAAATAACAATCATCCATCAGCATGATGGGCGATGCATATCTCTGTTCTACAGGGCCGTATGCGTTAGGGTTAGGCTGATCAATGGAAAAACGCACCTGTTCATTGAAATCTTCCGGTACAGTCCATAGCCCTTCCGGCCGGAGGAGATTGTACGGTTGTGTCGGGTCGGTAACTATGGGTACTGCATGATGCAGGGTCATCCCATCCATAGAAAGGATTTTCACCGATTGGACAGGATGTAATCCGACCGGTACTGCCGGATGGATTGCCTGTGTGCCGCCATTAGGCCGGTAAGCAATAACAGCGCTTATATAGTACGTCTTGCCCGGGGTTACTGTTATTCCTTCCTGGTAAATGCCGCCTCCATTGTTGCCATTCACTCTGCACGCATATTTTCCTTCGAAGGTGAAGAAATTAAAAATGCCGGTAGTGAAATCCGTTTGTGTATTCCAGACGCGAAGTGTAACGTTAGCGCCGGGATTGTTTGTATTGCCCGCCGCTTTATACGGAGGATAATTCTGTAACCAGTCGCGTCCGAGGGTACCCGACAACTTTGTCCATCCGGTAAAAGCGTCGTTAGCCGCCTCAACTGCCGGTAATTCAAAACTTGGATTTTGCAGGATATTCGCCCCAAGGTTGGATAAGTCGGGTATCCATACCGCGCCTTCACCCGATGGGCCATCACCAGACGTGGCGGTAATAGTCGCTCTTCCGGGCGAAACAGCGGTTACTTCTCCGGTAACGACATCGACCGTGGCAATTGATTCATCACTGGAACTCCATGTTACCACCTTATTTTCTGCATCTTCAGGAAGGACAGTGTAGGACAGGGTTCCCTTTTTGCCCGAGATCAACCGTAATATGTCGCTTGATAGTTTTACTTCAGCAACGCGGATCGGGATTACTTCGACTTCACAAGCGGCTGTTATGCTTTCGTCGTCACGCGAAGTAGCGGTAATGATGGCTGTTCCATACTCATTTGCGGTTATTTCGCCGCTATCAACGTCAATGGAAACGACGGACGGATTGTTCGACTTCCATTCCAGGACTTTGTTGAGGGCGCTGTGGGGTACAAAAACGAATGTCAGGTTTGTTGTTGTACCCCGCGGTATCTGTATCGCATCTTGGAGGAACACAATATCGCTTAGCGGATGTATCACCTGAACGTTAACTGAGGCCGACCGGGCGCCGTCTATCGTGGTAGCCGTCACGACAGCCGTTCCCGGCAATATGCCGGTTACCACGCCGCTAACCACTGTTGCCACGCCGGGCATGTCGGTTGACCACACTATTTTTTGGCTGGCGTCGGAAGGTTCAACGGTCGCCTTCAATTTCAGCGTTTCGCCGACGGGTAGCATGACAGGATCGGCGGTTTGATGCATCGTGACACCGGTGGCCGTTACGTCTTTCTCCTTTTCACCACACGAAACTATCATCAGGGTGGTTATCAAAATACCAAATGTTCTTTTCATTGTTTTATATGTTTAAAAGTGAGTCTTCATTACCATGTTTCGAATCTTAACTCTTTCTCCACATCCTGGCGAAGCACCAATACCTCGTTCACTAAGTAACTTGTACCATCCTTGGTGTACAGGTAGTCGAAGGTAAAAGTTTTGGTATCGGCGTTGTAAGTTGATCCGCGATCGGCAACAGCGTTACTTCCAGGGTTTGTGGCAAGGGTTACTACTCCTGCAACCAAATTTACCAGAAGATGATCGGCAGCGGCAACAGTACTGTTGCTGTTATCCAAGTTTCCCATACCTGCCATATCAAACTGAGTAAGTGACCGGGTAGTGAGCAAACGGATCTTGTTTTTGCTCAGATCAATGTTGGCATATTCCTCTGTGGTTTCCGGAACGATAGCCGTTCCATCCCACTGCGCCTGCCAACCTTTGGTGTAGTAAGCTCCGCTATGCTCGTCAATATACTTGATCACGATGATGGCATAATCCCTGCCGGAAAGGATCGAATCCGCATCGGTACTCAATAGCCGCAAGGGAAGGGCATAGGTATTTTCCAAAGAAGCTGGATGAAGATTGACGAATTTTTCTTTGTCGATCTTTACCGGACAATCTCCTAAAAACTTACCTGCGGGAATGACAAAGGTATGGTTTGCATTTTCAATACTGTAGCAGTCATCCGGCAGCAGGGTGAATATGTCCGCGCCATCCACTGTGTTCAGCAAATTAGTATCAACCATAAACTCTACAGCGTAGCCCTTTGATTCGCGCACTCCGCCCAAAGCGACTCCGATCTTAAATTCTAGGGAATCCCGGTCGGTCCTCGTTACGAGCGTTCGTAACTGCCGCTGCGTTCCGAAATATACGGCCGAATAATCGTAATCCTTCACATACTCTTCATACTTTTCGCACGCAACGATCTCCATAAGGAGCGTAAACACAATGATGTTCCTAATAATAGGCTTGATGTTCAAATTAGTTTTCATAACATTCCTTTTTTTAATTACCATCCGGCATTTTGAATAAGATTGGGGTTTTTGACAAGTTCCGCATAAGGGATCGGGCTGCTGTAATACTTTTCGTCCGCAAGCAGATGCCGTTCCTGTACCACAATATCATCTTCGCCGGGATTTGTTCCGAAATAAACAAAGTTATTATTTTCTTCCTTATAAATTTTTATCCCGAGAATAGCCGTATTCAGCGGCAATTTCCAGCGACGCATGTCCCACAGGCGCATATTTTCGAATGCAAATTCCAAACGGCGCTCGTTGAGTAGCAGGTCTCTGAATTTTTCGGCGCCTTCAAGGGCAACTTCATCAACATAAGCATTACCTGTGCCGTAGAGGGTGCGCAGCCTCTTAACAATGGCAACCGGCGTATGGGCGGCATTGCCTCCGGGCAACGCTCCTTCGGGGCCGTACAGTTCGTTCAGCGCTTCGGCAAGATTCAGCCACACTTCCGCACGGCGCATCAGAGGATTACTGTGGTAATCGGTCTGCGTGCCGCCCGGATTATCGGGATTGTAATTCACATTCAACTTGTTCGACATGCCTTTGCGGAGATAGTATCCTGTCCATGTGTTGCGGAAATCGTAGCCGGGGCTGTCAAAGCCCACTGTGCTGTCGGCTGCGCTCGAATATATCTGCAATGGACGTATTTCGGTACCCAGCCCGTAGAAACGGAGTCCGTTATAACTGATTTGCTGCTCAAACCGGCCATCACGGTTAATATACGGATGCTGAGAATCATATCCCGACCGCACATCGGTAATGGGATAACCGTTCTTCATGGGATAGGCATTCACAAGGTTTTGCGAAGGGTTACATTTTCCTTCCCCGAACCACATCGGAGGAAAGTGATTTAATTCCGGCACGCGATTGTTGGACGTCCGCCTGAACAGTATCTCGTTATAGGAGTTCGCGTGGGCGGGGACATTAACATTAGCCCCCACGAGCATGTCATTGTCCAACGGAATCATGTCGTTCAATGCGCCCATCTGTCCTACCGAGATCGCCTCATGGGCCATAACGGCGGCACGCAGCCATTTTTTTCGAATGGAATCTTCGGAAATAGCGTTGGCGCCAAGGGGTTGATATGCCGGTGAAGCGGCAAGCAATGCGATACGCGATTTGAGCGACAGGACAGCCTTGCCCGAAGCCCGTCCGAGATTGTCCATGCCGTAAGGCGGGTCATTGGAATTGTTATTGGCGTACTGCAACGGCAAATATTTGAAGGCCGTGTCGCAGTCCGCCAGAATCTGGCGGACACAAATCTCAAATTCGCTGCGCGGATATGCGTTTACCGTTTCACGTTCTTCCTCATGAAAGGTACGGGTCACGATGACATAACCCAAAACCTTGCCGTCGATGGAAGAACGGCCTCCGTAATTCCTGAGCAGTTCCATTTGCCACCAGGCACGGAGAAAATAGGCTTCGCCCTTGGAACGTTCCCTGTATTTTTTGTCACGTTCCGAATCGGAAATGTCATAGATGATATCGGGCGAAAGTCCCTTTTCCAGAAAGAGATTCGCAGTTGCGATGGCGCTATAGGCCGTTGCCCAGTTATTCAAAGCGCCGGAATGTGCCGTCTGGTTTCCGAAAACATAGGTGTAGAGTGTTGAGGCCAATCCCGTGGTCAATGAATTATCGGTGACGGCATCCAGATAGTTGTTGCCGTCGTAACTGCAGGTGGTTTCCCCGATGGCGCCATACGCCTCCAAAAGGGTTCCCATTGCATAAGATGGCAACTTCCATGTGATATCGTCGCCGTATTGATTGGTCAACTTCGGTTCGAGATAATTATCGCATGAAGATACGGAGATGAGCATCAACGCGAGACCGAAACAAAGATATTTTCTAATTTTCATGTTCATATTATTTGTTTTGATGATTATGGTTTAAAACACTACGTTAATCCCAACGCTGAATGTTGAGAACAGGGGATAATTATTCACTCCGGCGTCGGGCACTTCGGGATCAAGCTCCTTCATTTTACTGATGGTCAGAAAATTGGTTCCCCGCGCAAAGACTTTGACCGTTTTTACGGATGTGCTGAGCGGTTTATTGTAACCGAAAGTGTAACCGACTTCTGCGTTTTTCACGCGGAAGAAACTCGTGTTAGCCAGCCAGAAAGTTGAGTTGACAAAATTATTGTCGCCTTGCGTAGTCGTCAGGCGCGGGTAAGTGCCTTCGGGATTGTTGTCCGGGTGGTAGCGGTTCAGCGCCTGGTTTGACCATTTACGCTCGCCGAAGTTCCAGTAATAAGTGTTGCTGAGCCACTTATTGACGCCAAGTTGCGAAACGCCCAGCATATTGAAGGAAAAGCCTTTGTAAAAGAGATCGACAGTCAACCCGAGATGCACGCGCGGAAAATTGTTGCCAAGTTCGGTCTGGTCATTTTCATCGATCACCTCGTCTTTGTGCAAATCTTCATAGGCGATATCGCCGACGGTATAATCGCCGAACGTCTGGTGCGGAGCGCCTTGCAGGGCAACATCCCTGCCGAAAAGTCCCTTGGACACGTAACCGAACATGGCGTCGGAAGATTTACCCGTATGGCGCCGGTTTTCTTCGGGATATTCCACTTCATTATAGCTAATGAGCTTGTTTTTGCTGTAAATCCCGTTGATCCCTGCGGAATAATGGAAATCGCCCGTTTTGTTCATGTACTTGACTTCAAACTCGATACCTTGGTTGTGGACTTCCCCGAAGTTTTCCGGTGCATAGACGTCTCCATATATCGAGGAATGTTGCGAAGTAACAAGCGTGATGAGATCAAAACGCTTTTCGCGGAAGTAATTGGCTTCCACCCACAGGGAGCGGTTGAACAGAAGCCCCTCCACTCCTGCGTTAAATTCAAGCGACTTTTCCCATTCCAGATCGGGATTGCCCCAGTTGGTCAGATCGACCCGCAGGATATTGACATTGGGCCGCAACTGGTAGTTGCCGTTATCCGACCAGCGGGTGTAATGGAGGTTCCACGGAGTTTGCGTATCGTAGCCCAAAAGTCCTCCGGACGCCTTTACTTTCAGATAGTCCGCCAGTCCGTTCCCTTTCAGAAAATCCTCTTCGGTGAGTATCCAGCCTGCGCCTCCGGCATACGACATGAAATGGCGGTTGCTCCCGTGAAACTTGCTGCTCCCCATAAGCGCCAGATCCATTTCGACAACATACTTGTTCCTGAACGAATAATTAGCCCTCAATGCCGTATTGGTCGTTTGCAGATTGGTTGATTCGCCTGTGGCCTCTTTCATCATATAGTAATAGAAGAGGTTGGTCGAAAGTTTGTGTATTCCGTTGAAATTGCGGTCGAAATCCATGCGAAACAGATATGCATTCGTACGCAGGTTCCACGAATCGCTCAATGTGTTCTGGTCGGTTTTTACCGTTTTTTTCAGCGGCTGGAATACAACGGTATCCTGATGGCTTACCGGATTGTAATACCAGCGCTGGGCATAGGTGGCTACGCTGGTAGCAAGGCTTTCCGTACCGGTAAAAAAATTGTCGAAAGATAGCTGCGCTCCCAGCGACAGCCCTTCCACTATCTGCGACAGATCCATGTTAAGCCCGACATTGAGTTCTCCGTTTGCAACATTTTGGCGGTATCTCCCGCCATATACCAGATCGCCGTAGAGGTTGCTGGTATGGGCATAACTTGCACCCAGCGCCGGATAGCCGAGCGAGTCAACCGCTATGTAGGCAGGATCGATGATCAGCGGAAATTCGTTAGGCCGCGTATCGCGAATACGGGTAAATGTTCCCGCATGGTCGAGAGACGGGCGTTTGGTGACATCGAATATCCCCGCCATACCGACAAAGGCCTTAAAATGATCTGTTATTTTCATGTCAAGGTTAGCCCTGAAATTGTAGCCGTCGCGTACCGGTGCTTCGCCTACCTTTTGCAATCCCGTATTTCCGGTATAACCGGCAACAAAGGCATACTGCATGTTTTCATTGCCGCCTGAAAATTCCAGAGCGGCTTTGCGGTAGCCGATGGTTTTTGAAA
Source organism: Bacteroidales bacterium (assembly GCA_031271175.1). GTDB lineage: Bacteria > Bacteroidota > Bacteroidia > Bacteroidales > UBA4181 > JAIRLS01. The sequence goes on from JAISWE010000099.1 coordinate 63,484, forward strand.
GGAAATAATCGATATAATCCACATCGGGATAACGAAGGTCGTTGGGGCCTGTTGAATTACGGTAACCTTCCAGATCGGCAGTGTTGTACATCGGCGGCAGACCGTCATTTTGCCGTGCTTCGTTGTAAAGCCGGGCGTAGTCGTATGAGTTGAGGTACGTGGGATAGGCTACGGGCAAACCTGCGCCCATCTCTGCGGAGGCGCTGATTCTACGGGTATGTATTTTGCCGTGTTTTGTGGTCACCAGAACCACTCCGTTAGCGGCACGCCCGCCGTAGAGGATCTTCGAGGTCGCGTCTTTCAGTACCTGTACGGAGGCGACCTCATCCAGCAGCAATTTGTTGATGTCGCGCTCCACTCCATCGACAATGGTAATGATGCCGTTGTCCGTGTTGCGGTGATGGCCGCGGATGAACATCGACCCCGTATTGTTTCCCAAACCGTTGACGCTCATTTGCACTTGGAAACCCATGATATGTCCCTGGATCATGTTGCTCAAAAGCGTTTCCGGAGTGTGCAGCAGTTCATCGCCCGATACGCCGCTCACGGCGCCTGTCAGGTAACGCTGCTTCTCCTTGATGCCCATGGGCAAATCCACTGCATCAAGCGTTCCGGCGTAGAGCAATGCGTTTGTGAGCGTGAATGTAAGTTCGTTCTCCTCGCGTTCTATGTGGTATATCAAAGGTTCAAAACCTTTGGCCTCTACCAGCAGCGAAGAGCCTTGGCGGCATTTTACCTTAAACCGTCCGTTTTCATCGCTGAAAACGACAATGGCTCCTTCGTCGGCCGTTATTTGTGCATTGCCTACAAATTTCCCATTGGGGGAAACTACTGTTCCCGTCATCCAAAATTCCGGAACGGCCTTCGTCTTTTTCTGAGCCGCTGCCCCAGCCGGGAACAGCAGTATCAACAGCGTCATAGACAAGGTAAGCAGGGAAACATATTGATTGATTCTTCTTATTTTCATGGTCTTATTTTCTTGTGGTTCATCATAAATTTACCAGCCCGGGTTTTGCCTGATACTGGGATAGCGGTTGATTTCGTCATTGCGTATCGGGTACCAGTAATGCCTGCGTTCGAATACACGGATTTCCTCTGTAATCGTATTCAATGCATAGTTGAAGTATTTGCCGTATCTGGCGCTTTCCCTGTCTTCTACTGTCGCTCCGGGAGGGAACCACTGGCTGTTGACAGTAGGCGGCGCATCCGGACGGATTGCAACAACCGTACCTTTGATGGGGTTGGGGTCACCCGCAAAGAGCTGCTCTGCGATCATCCAGCGGCGAATATCGAACCAGCGGTGATTTTCGAACATCAGTTCTACAGCCCTTTCGTTGCGTATCCGTTCGCGTAGCGCCTCCTTCGTACCGGTATATTCGCTCCGCACTTCTCCCTGTCCCACGCGGCGGCGCACTTCGTTCAAAGCATCCACGGCGGAATAGCCGTATCCTTCAGGGTCCGCGGCGGGGCCGTACGCTTCGTTCATGGCCTCGGCATAGTCAAGCCATACCTGTGTCGTGCGGATCAAGATGCCGTTGAACGCATAAAGGCTGTAGTTGGGATTGTTGTTGCCGCTGGCTCCATTGTTGGATTCAGGCCACTGATACTTCTTGCACAGATATCGGGAAAGGATGTCGCCCCTGCCGCCCTCGTTATTCCCGACGATGGTGTGTTCCTGTCCGCCCGGCCAAACGCTCAGATACCATGCATTGGCGTCTTCCGCGCTTCCAACGGCAGACTGGCGCGTGCCGAAGCGTTCACCCGGAAGCAGTATGGAATGATACAGCCGCGGATCACGGTTTTTATAGGGTTCATCGGCGCTGAATGCGGGATCGTCGCATTCCCAGCCCGTTGCCGTAAGCTCGGCCGGGTAACCGTCGATCGTCTCAAATTTATTGATCATGTTCTGGGAAGGACTGAAATTGGCAGTACCCATGTTGCCCGCACGGTTCGTCATGTACCTGCTTTGCCAGAGTACGGCCACATCCTCTTCCCTGCCGGCGCCACAACTGTTGATGTACCACAGTGATTCCTGACTCACAAACTGGTTCTTGGGATGGTAGAAAATATGGGCATACTGATTGCCGGGCATCATCGTCTGGTCGTAAATGCCTTTGTTGTTTTCTATATATTTCAGGCAGTCCCATGCGTACTCGGCTGCAAGTTGCACCCGTTCGGGGTCGTATTCGGTATATTGGCGGGTCTCGGTCAGGTCATTTCTCATCAGGGGACTTGCCGCGTAAAGTTGCGCCATGGATTTCAATGCATAGGCCGAAGATTTGGTGGGGCGTCCCGTCTGAAGGTCCTCCCACTTGTCGGGAAGAAGGAGGATGGCCTGGTTCATATTTTCAATGATCCAGTCGCTGCTCTCCGCATACGTGAGGCGGGGCATGTCGCCGGTATCGTCGCTGTTGTACAGCATGTCCAAAAGAGGCATCCCCCCAACCCGGCGGATGATCTCGAAATAGAACCATCCGCGGAAAAAATATGCCTGCCCCATCAACTGGCTCTTCTGTATTTCCGTCAATTGCGCTATACTGGGGACATTGGCCAATATGCGGTTGCTGATGCGGATGCCGTAAAAGCATTTGGGGATGACCTTACCGTAGTTTTGATCGACGTTACCGTCATTCCAGCCTATTTCGGCCACATTGTCGCGCCCAAGCCATAAGCCTGCATTGAGCACTTCCGACATTTCAACCACTTGCCACTGAAGGCCCTGCTGGTGCCTGTTCTGCTTGAACACATTGGCGCCCTCGTCGCTCATTTCACCTATTTTGTAACCGCGCATGTTCTGCGAGGTATGTTTCCGATAGTCGTCGAGAAGATTGTACACTCTGTCGAAATAACCGCGGACCGACTGGAAGTCATTGTAAACGATCTCTTCGGTAAAACCGAGGTCAGGCCGCTTGTCGAGATACTCCTGACACGAAACGAGACCGGATGCGATGGTTGCGATGGAAATATAAATTGCTTTTTTCATTTTTTTATTGATTTAGGGTGGTTAGAATCCGATTCTTAATCCGATGTTATAGCGCCGCACAAGGGGATAAAGCGAAGCCGAATTGCTTTCCGGATCGATATATTTGTTGAAATTGGTAAATGTCAACAGATTGTTGGCGTTCACATAGATTTGACACTTGGACATGCCGACTTTACCGATAAGTCTTTGATTGAAAGTGTAGGCGACTTCCATGTTTTTCAGCCTGAGATAGGAAGCGTTCCGATAGTTGTAGGTCGTGCCGCGTTGATTGTACTGGCTGCTCGCAGTGAGTGCATGAAGGGTTGGTTTTGAAGCTGTTAAAGCCGTTTCGGGCGTCCAGCGGTTCAGTACGTCCGGGTTGGCAAAATAGTTTTCCACCTGTCCGAAGCGCAAATCCCACAACAATTCATCCGCCACATTTTTGTAAACGCCCAGCACACCGTACCACATCATTGAAAAGTCGAAATTCTTCCACGAAAAACCCATAGACCATCCATAGGTGGTACGCGGATAATTCTGCTTTTCCATCGGCATGCGGTCGTTGAGGTCATCGTAGATGATGGTGCCGTCTGCATTGTAGTCGATATACATAAAGTCGCCGGGCAACAGTGTGGTTTGCTCAACTGCCGAGGCATAATTATAGATGTCGTCTAATGACCCGTAGTACCCGGCCACGCCCAGGCGGGTTTGATAATCGATGGGTTTGCCTGCCTTCCTGAGGTATTCTTCCATCATAAAGGGGTCGTTACGCTCAACGACACGGTTTTCATTGGTGGAGAAATTGACCTTGATCCAGTAACGGAAGTCATCGCTTGTTTGGGCATTCCAGCCGAGTTCTATTTCCAGCCCGTGCGTTTTTGTCTCTCCAAGATTGGCCTGTGGATCCTTGAACCCAAACCAGGCGGGGGTTATCTGCGACATGATGATACCCTTCCTGTTTTCCTTGAAGAAGTCCGCATTTCCGGTAAGGCGGTTGTCGAACAGGCCGAAATCGACGCCGAGGTTTTGTTTGTAGGCCGTTTCCCAGGTGGCGTTCACGTTGGCCGTTCCGTCTTCAACGATGATCGGCCCGTAGCTGTTGGCAGTGGTCGAACCGAGTTGCAGGTTCGGACTGGTGCTGGCGAGTTTGTATTTCTGAACGTATTCGAAAAAATCGGCGTTCCGGTCAAAGCCTACAGTGCCGTACGAATAGCGTATTTTAAGATTGCTGAGCGCTTGGGAAACAACGCTGTTCTTGATAAAGGATTCTTCAGAGATTCGCCATGCCACCGAGTAGGAAGGGAAAAACTTGAAACGCCTGTCGCGTGCAAACCTCATGGAACCGGTATATGCGCCATTGAGTTCTAACAGGTAACGTTCCGCATAACCGTAGGTCACGCGGGTTACCCATGCTTCTTCACGCTCCTGGTATTTCATGTTTACGGTGGCGCCGTCCAGCAGTTTGTCGATCTGGTTGCGGTCGAATACACCCAGCGCGGTAACGGCGTGTTTGCCGAAGGTGCGGGCATAGTTAACGGATGCTTCATATTTAATCCTGCGTTCATAGCCTCCACCGGTGATGTTATCGTATGAAACTTCGGGTCTTTCGCCCTGCCAGTTGGCAGGATTGGTCGGGAAACGGATATTTTCGATCAGTTCGTATCCTCCATCCGGAAGCGGTTGGGTGTAGTCGTACTTGCGGTAATACCTGATGTTTGCCTCGCCAAACGAACCGGCGCCGAAATTGCTGCCCTTGGCCTTTTGTATGCGCGACTGGCTTTCGTTGGCGGTGGTGAAGGAAAATTTCGCCTGTGCACTAAGCCCTTGGGTAATAAAATTGAGGTTCTGTTTCAGTCCCAAATCGACAAAGTTCTGGTAGGATTTGAACATCCGCTGTCCATGGTCGAAACTTTCGCGAAGATTACTCATCCCGTCAATGGCAGCGCCATACTCGCCATCGCTGTAGCGTACCGGGAACAGGTGGCGCGGATCGTTGTACAGTTCCCTGAAAAAGCTTGCCTCGTAGCTTCCGTCGAGACGGTAACCGGGCTGGTTGCGGTTTCCCTGCTTGCCGGCAAGGTTAACCGAGAGAACGGTCGACGTGGTGAGGTTGAAATCCAGGTTGGTGCGCCAGTTGTAACGCTTGAAGTTGTGTGTGGGATCGAATATTTCGTTTTTTTCGGTACGGTAAATATCTCCTTCATTCAGAAAGGCAAACGACACGAAATACTTCACAAAGTTGCTTCCACCGCGGACATTGAGATTGTACTGCTGCGAAAATCCCAAGGGTTTGATCATCTCTTTCCACCAGTCCACTTCGGGGAAATAGTCGTTGTCGGGACCGTAGTTGCCCGTAGCGAAAGCGTTTTCCCAAGCGGCAATTGTCGATTCGGGAATCAGCATGTTCCACGCCCCATCGTTGGCGACGGCTTCGTTCCACATTTTCATGGAGGTGACATAGTCGGCATATTCGGGTTTCATGGTGGGCTGCTTGAAGCCGAAGTTGGCGCTGATGCTGATGGAAGGCCGTTGATTCAAACCGCGCTTGGTAGTGATGATGATCACGCCGTTACCGCCCTTGACGCCATAGACAGCGGTGGCGGCGGCATCCTTCAGCACCGATATCGATTCGATCTCGTTGGGATCAACGTCATTGAAATCGCGCTCTACGCCATCTACGAGACAGAGCGGATCGGTATTGTGCCACGTTCCCTTGCCCCGTATAATCAGCTTGGCTGCATCGTCGCCCGGCTTGGATGTACTGGAAATGGCTACCACCCCCGGCATTAACCCCTGAATGGCCTGCGACACATTGGTCACCGCTCCTGTTTTCAACAAATCCTCTCCTTTTGCCTGCGCAACGGAACCGATCATGGTGGTTTTCTTTTGCACGCCGTAGCCCACTACCACCACTTCTTCCAATTCGGCCGTTGATTCGTTCAAAACGAAATCAATTACCGTACGGTCACCGACCACCTCTTCTACGGTGGTATAACCGACAAAAGAAACGGTAAGCACCGGATCCTTCACATTCACCGGATGAATAACGTATTCTCCATTGATATTGCTAGTGGTTCCGAGAGAGGTTTCCTTGACCCAAATCGAAGCGCCCGGCAATGGAGAGCCGGAATCATCCATGACTCGACCTTTCACCGTACGGTCTTGAGCTGACATCGGTAAAACAAGCATTGCGCTCAGCAGCGCCGTCATTATTGCAGACAGTATCTTCCGTCCTGCAGAACAGATATAATATTTGTTGTTCATAAAATTATTTTTTCAAAGTCAAACGGAAAAGGTGCGGAATATTGATGTGCTTCCTGCATGATTTTCAGCATTTCCGCGACAATTTCCGGATGCTGTTCCGCTACATTATGTTGCTCACGGATGTCGTCGGAGAGGTCATACAGTTCGACAATCGTTTTTTGAGAATGATTGACATTCAGGCGGATCGCCTTCCATTCGGCTTTTCTCACCGCCATTTTTCCACCCTGTTCATGAAATTCCCAATAAAGGTATTCATGTTGTCGTTGTTTTTTCTTTCCGTACAATGTCGGAAGAAAAGATATGCCGTCCGTATTTTCCGGCGTTTTCGTTTTTGTCAGTTCGGCTAAAGTGGCCATCACATCCCAGAAAGCGGCGACATGTCGGTTCACGCTGCCTGCTTTTATTTTTGACGGATACCATGCGATGAAAGGCACCCGTATGCCACCTTCGTACAAATCGCGTTTTACGCCGCGTAGCGTACCGGAACTTTTAAAATAAGCGGGGTCGGCGCCGCCTTCAACGTGAGGCCCATTGTCACTGGTAAAGATGACAACCGTGTTCCTGTCTATTCCCAATTCTTTCAAAGTATGGCAAATATCCCCCACGTAAGCGTCCAATCGTGTCACCATGGCAGCAAAATCGGTTTTGGGGTGCGATGTGCTTCCATAGGGGCCTTTCCGGAAAGAAGGGCCATTGTCCACTCCCTGATAAGGTTTTTCCGAAAATTTTCCGTCATACATGGCGAAAATGCTATCATCAGGATTGACCAATTCGGCGTGGGGAATCACATAAGTAAGATATGCGAAAAACGGTCTGTCTTTGTGGGTGCGGATGAAGCGGATGGCGTTTTCGTGTATCATATCTTGCGCATACTGTCCTGTGGCATTGCCTCTGTTGCCTTCCAACCACACGGTATCCTGGTTGCTCCACAGGTAGTAGGGGTAGTAATGGTGAGCCAGCGCCTGACTGTTGTACCCGAAAAAGCTATCGAACCCTTGTTGATGCGGAGCGCCTTCCGTTGATGGGGCGCCCAATCCCCATTTGCCGAAACACCCTGTTGCATAGCCATTGTATTTCAGCATTTTACTGATAGTATATGTTCCTTCCGGGTGAGGATAATCGCCGCCACGGAAATGTTTATTGCCGCGAACGGGAGTATGTCCGGTGTGCAAGCCGGTAATCAGCGAAGAACGGGAAGGAGCGCTGACCGTGCAACCGGCATAAAATTGAGTGAATTTCATTCCTTCGGCTGCCAAACGGTCGATATTCGGCGTTTTGATTATTTCCTGTCCGTAACAGCCCAAGTCTCCATAACCCAAATCATCCGCCATAATGAAGATGATGTTGGGGCTTTCAGCATGGTTGGGCTGGCACGCTCTGGCTACCACGGGACATATTACGGTGATTACTATCGCGCGACAGATACCCTTTGCGGTGATGTCCGAAAGCGGGACGATCCTACTTATATTTCTTACCCTTACTTTCATAAAACTCTAATTTTCACTAACAAAAGCACATTCACTTATTCATTGGTTGATGCGTGCTGAAACGATTTTTCAACGGCAAAAATAAATACTGTTTTTTTATTTTGCAATAAAAAATTCATAAAAATTATTAAATTTTGATAATTATTTTATAATTATTTGAAACTCAGTATATATATTGTATTAAATTTTTTGCTTGAATGGATGAGATGAGTGAAATTTTGCAGTTAAAAAAGACGGGGCAACAGAAAGTCATTGGGAGTTCCGACAGATTTTATTTATTATCATGTTAATACATAATGATATTACCATCTTAAAAATCGATTTTTCGCCATGGCGGGAGAAAACTTCATATCCAATTGCAGGCAATATCCTCATTTCGTGTTCAACAGGCGTTTCAATGCTGCAATTTGTTTGGCCTGTGCTTCAAGCACTCTGTCTTTTTCTTCAAGCGCTTTCTCTTGTCCTTCGATAATACGCTTCTGCTTCCTTTTCTATCTCCTCGCGCTCCTTCGGGTCGGCTACCATCTCATTCAGCACGGAGGCGATAAAACGGATGTCTTCATCATCCGACCTGTAGATGTACTGTTTGCTCACTTCCGAATCTTCCTCAATGAAATGAGCCTGCTCAAAAAGACTCAGCAGTTCGTTCAGCTTTGTACCGTAACGCCCGGTGGCAATCCTGCCTGCCTGAATAACATAGCTGTCATGGGTGAGCTTCTCCACAAACGGAGACTTTGATGCAATCGAACCTTTGTTTATCATGTCCCGATAATGCCGCTCCACCTTAATGCAGGGGCTTTCTATGCCGGCAAGCCTGCCGCCCAAAATATAAATCGTCGTTATGGGGAAGCACAATGTCCTCGCCGTTGATCCTGTCCACTCTCCGGTACTGCTCGGCAAGGTAGTTGCGAAACCGTTTCACGTCCGTTTCATCCCACGATTTCTGCACTTCTATCAAAATCTTTTTCCACTCGCCAGCTTTCGTTTCAATAGTAGCCATAAAGTCGATCCGAAATATGGAATAGCCGATCTTCGGCTGCCAAACGGTCGATATTCGGCGTTTTGATGATTTCCTGTCCGTAAACAGCCCAAGTCTCCATAACCCAAATCATCCGCCATAATGAAGATGATGTTGGGACTTTCAGCATGGTTGGGCTGGCACGCTCTGGCTGCCACGGGACAGATACCGGCAAACAAAACCGGCGATATTTTAAAACTTTTCATTGATTAAAAATTGGTGCTTCTGCTTGTGATGAAGGAGTATTACCTGTGATGGAAGGCCAGCCGTCGGATGACCAGATGATTTTATCCAGCATCAACCGTCTTTCGTTCGGAGCAACTACTATGTCGTACGCATGATACAGTATCCAGTCGTTACCGGCGTCGTCGGTCACTATTTCGGCGTTATGCCCCGGCCCGGCAAACGCACTGTTACCCTGAATGACAATTACGTATGCGTTATCTAACATACGGTTGCCGTTTTTGACTTCATAGGGGCCGAAAAGATTCGTCGATCGTCCGACGACCGTTCTATAATTGCTGCTGGCGTTGTTACAACACGACCCCCATGAGCAAAACAGATAATAGTAATTACCGCGGCGGTAAATGTAGGACGCCTCAAAAGCAGTTCCTGCAATTTGTACCGGCATGTCCGCACCCTCCTTTATCGACAGGCCGTCATCCGCAAGTTCAACGATATAGATGCCTCGAAAACTGCCGAATGTCATGTACTTTTTGCCGCCGTCTTCGATATAGAACGGGTCAATGCAATGTTTTACATTGATTCGCGGGTCGTTGCCGACAATCAGGCAGCCTTGATCCGTGAAGGGGCCTTCCGGCGTGGGGGCAGTAACGGCAAGGATGCTGCTTTGCCATTCAAGATCGCCTTCCCCTACATTTCTGCAACAATAAAGCACATACTGCCCGTTGATGTAGTTGATGTCGGGCGCCCAGAGAGACCCGCTCGCACATGCGGGGCGCGTACTGTTGGTAAAAACGGTTCCCCGCTGTTCCCAGTTCACCAGATTGCGGGACCGCATAATGGGAATATGGGGGATCGCTTCCGTGGCATAGAGGTAAAACCAGCCGTCATCGGTTCTTATCACGGTAGGGTCGGGCAGCCGTTGCGTTGTTACCGGATTCTGATAGGTATTGGATACCGTTACCGGCACGCTTTTGCTGGTTCCGTTGCCGGTACGTCCACTGACCGTAATATGTGCGCTGCCTGTCTGCAATCCTTTTACCCGTCCGTTGACAACGGACGCCACGGCGGCGTTGTCCGTTGCCCAGAGGAAAGGTTTCTCCGCCATACCTGCGTTCGCCGGCGACGAGGTGGCGTGTAACAGGGCGCTGTCGCCAACCAGTAAGTTGAGCCTGTCCGGCGTAACGTTAATGGTCAATGGGGTAACGGATATTTTTGCCGACGCTTCAATATCTCCGCTTTTTATTTGAACGGAAGTAGCGCCGTTGTCGATAGCAGTTACCAGACCGTCGTCCGTTACGGTAGCAATGCTCGTATGAACGACCGACCATGTGAAATGGACATTGTCCGCATCGGCAGGAACAGGATTTGCTGTTAGCCGAACGGTATCTCCCGGAACGAGTAACGCCGAGGCGGGAGATACGGTGATCGACTCCAACAGCGCTCTGCTCGACGATTCGTTCTTGCAAGCCGGGAAAATACAGCTTGCAAGTAACACAGCGCTGATGATTTGATGGATGGTTTTCATAATTACTTCTTAAGCGCTCAATTTTCCAGCCTTTTCAATGTTTCCTGTACGGTGATCCAATTGTCGTATGTGCTGGGCGGCGTTTTCAATGTCCGGTAACGATAGCGCAGATAGAAATATTTGGTGACGGTTTCGTCCACCATGTTATTTCGCGCCTCTTCGTAGGTATTCCATTGATCGCCGTTGATTTGCTCCACCTGAATGGTGCCGCACGGAGCGATGCTTACCGAATCGTTTTCGTCCACCGTCAGCACAATGCCGTATTTGTCTAATTCATCCGTCGAAGGTCTGGCAAGCACGGGGTCTATCCCGAAATCCGCTTTAACGGGCCCCATCCCGGCAAAGATGCGTACCGCATTTTTACTGATCGGGCGCGCCAGCTTGGTGCCTGAGATGGCGCCGCCGACGACTGCTTCCATTGCTGCGTCCAGCGTATTGCCTCTCATGGAGTAATAAGTGGTCGTTTTCAGTTCGGCAAACCGGTTTTCCAGCAACACCCGGAAAAGCATGTTGTACTTTTCCGGATTGACCTCATATCTGGACACATTTTTAATGGCCAGCGGAATGAAATAGGTAGAATCGGGCGACAGCCCGTCCAGATAGATGATGACAGGCACTTTTACATACTGGTCTTTGTTGTTGGCAGGTATCACTACCCGCATCGGGTCAATGCGATACCGGCTTTCGGGCAGCAGAAGCGCAAATTTGGAAGTGTCGATATCGAAGTTGGCGCGGTTGTAGGTACTCATCAGCACCGTATCGGCTTCCAGTTCAACGGTGGTTTCTTCCGGATTGGCCAGCGATCCGCCGCATCCTACCGAAAAATAACCTTCTACCTCGTTCCCGTCGTCAAAGGGATAGACGTCGGAATACACGTTGTAGTCTTCCTTGCTGAGCAAGTAAACCACGTATTTATAGTACTCCTTGGAGGAAAAATCTTCCTCCTTGCAGGATGCGAACACTATCGCTATCACACCCGTCATGATCGTATTTAAGATATATCTTTTCATTTTATTCTTTTGTTATATTATTTAGATGAAAGTTATTAATTTTCCCAGCCCGGGTTTTGGTCAAGCGTAGGCGCCTTGCGCAGTTCCGAAAGCATAATGGGCATAAAAACGAATTTGCGGTTGACCACCCTTCTGCGCGCTTTGGAATGGTTCAGCGGAACGCGCGTGTAATAGGAGTCGCCCGACATCTCGGTATCCATGCCCATCATCAGTTCGTTTTCGCTATCTACATATTTACCCCAGCGGCGAACGTCGAAAAAGCGCCGGTTTTCACACATAAATTCCAACATGCGTTCGCGTTCTATCAGCGCCTGCATGGTCGATGCGGAATTAAGCTCTTCGGGGGTCAACCCCGGCAGCCCCGCCCGGTAGCGCACCATGTCGAAGTACTTTTTCATTTCGGCGACATCCCGCGTGAAGGTGTGTTCGTTTCCATCCACATCCGTCAGGGTATATGGATTTTCCAGGTTGTTCAGCGCTTCCACGTACGAAAGCAGTATCTCCGCATAGCGGATAATCGGGAAAGGCTTGTCCAGCACACTTGTTCCCGCCGCTGTTCCCACCCCTGCCCATGCGTCTTCGGGATGGATATATTTGCGCAGGATATAACCGGTAATCGGATAAGAGTTAACATCGTCGGTAACGCCGGCTTTTCCTCCCAGTCCGCTGTAATCGTAAAACATCTGCTTATCCCTGTAGGCGGCATCGGTGGCAGAAGAGGCCGTCCACCATGTTCCGCTGAAAGCGACGCTGGCATAGAAACGCATTTCGCGATTGATGTACATATTGTGGACATTCGGCCCCAGTTGATAGCCGGAAAAATTGCGGTTGCCGGAAAGGTATCCCGTTTCGTCGTATTCGCCGGCAGTTTTGGCTTCTTCTATGGTCTTGCCGTTTTCCATATAATAAGCATCTACTATTTTCTGAGTGACGCACAGGTTGTTGTAGCCGCGGAAATAGGTGACGGGAAAGGAACGCTGGGTAAAATTTTTGACCGACGCGGAGTTGCACGCCCATAGGAATTCGGGATTACGGGAAGCCACCGTTTCACCGTTGAACATTTCTTGATAGGAACGATAAGCGTCGATATTTCCGGCCCCGTTGGGAAAGTTGTCATTTGGTACGTTCGACGGGAGCGTCCGCGTATCTGAGGTCCGGTCAACGGTATGCAGGCTGTAAATTCCCCATTCGATGATCCGTTTGGCTGCTTGCGCCGCCAGCGCCCAGCGCCGTTCGTCGTATTCCTGCCGGATGTAGTGTACGTTGTCCGACGATCGGACGAACTCGCCGAAGTAGATGCGCGCCGCATTCCCTTCCTTTCCGCCGCCGTTGAACAGCGGGCTGGCATGTTGCAGGCGCAGGCGGGCAATCAGGCCCAGCGCCGCTCCGCGGGTAGGCCTGCCGAAAAAGTTGACGGCCACTTCGGAAGGCAGATAATCCGCCGCTTTCTCCAAATCTGCGCAAATCGCATCTATACACTCATCGTAGGTGTTGCGGTAACGGGCGTAATATTCCGTTTCTTCGTTATTTTCCAGCACCTCGTCACCCAAAAGCACCACAGGACCGTAGAGGTTCAACAGGTTGTAATAGGCATAAGCCCTGAGAAAATAAGTGTATCCCATGATTTCCCTTCTGTCGATGGAAGTCAGGTCTGTCGCTTCATTCATGCGGGCAAAGATGGTATTGGCTTTGCGGATCACGCGGTACATCTTGTCGTAGATATTGATGCCGTGTGCATCGCTGGCCGTTACTTCGCCCAGCACCAAGTTCAATCCGTTGTAGGCGCCGCCCAGCGAAAAGGCCTCGTCGGTAGCCATGATGCCGGGGGTATACACCGTATTGCCAAAGATCTGTCCTTCGTCGTCGAAAGCGTCGGCGGCGCCGAAGAGATATTTTTGCAGGTTCAACTTGTTATGAAAAATGGAATCGTATTGGAGCGTTTCATTGAAATAATCGTCCACATCCAGGAAATTGCAGGAGTGAAACGCGAGAAACAGCAGCAAGGCGACGGTTCCGGCGCCGGTCGTAATATATTCATTTATCTTTTTCATGTTTACGTTATTTTTAAGATGTTTGTTAAAAATGCAAATAAATCTGGAAAGTCACGCGCAGGGGGATGGGATAGGAACGGCCGTTGTACTGCGCCTGTTCCGGATCGTAGATACCGATACTGTCCCACACATAGAGATTGTTGCCCACCAGTTGAAAATCCAGCGAAGTGACGCCCACCTTTCGGAAAAAATCCGGTTTCCATTTATAGTTGACGGATATTTCCTGCAGGCGCAGGAATTTTTTGTTTCCCTGCCAGAAATCGGATAATTGCGCATTGTTGGCATTATTGCCGTAGGTGAGGCGCGGGAAACGGGCGTTGGGATTTTCGGTGGCTTTGTCTCCCGACCAGGACTCCGGCGTCCACCGGTTCGCCTGTTCGGCAACAAGGCTTTGCACGTTCCCCAGTTCTCCGTTATGGAAAGGCACGTAGCCCATGCCATTGGTGTAAGTAACACTAAATTGAGTAACGCTTTGTCCTACATAGTAAAAATTATTGTCTCCCGTGCCTTTGAACAGGAATCCTACCGTAAGGTTTTTCCACTGGTATTCGCCGCCAAACCCGTACATCAGCCGCGGATAGGTAGGATAGGAAAGGACTACGCGATCGTCGGTATTGATTTGTCCGTCGCCGTTTACATCCTTGTATTTGATGTCGCCCGGCAACACTTCGGAGGTAAACGTTTGTTGAGGACTGCTTTCCACATCCTGTTCGTCTCGGAACAATCCCATCGAGCGATAGCCCCTGATCGCATTGAGGGGATAGCCGTTCCGGTTTTGGTAGTCGTATTTCTGGGCTGCCTGTTCGTAATTTTCCACCTTGTTGGTAGAGTAGGTATAATTGGCGCGGAGGGTAAATTGCATGTCCTTGCTGACGGGATAGGTATAGGAGATATTTCCGTCCGACCCGTAACTTTTCATTTTGCCCACATTGCCGTAGGGCATCGCGACAAGTCCCACGTATCCGGGAATAGTGGCGCGTTGCTGGAAAATGCCGTTGCGGCGGTCTATGAAGAAATCCACGGTCAGGCTCAGGTTATCTTTCAGGAAACGACTGTCCAGCCCGATATTGGATTTGACGGCGCTTTCCCACACCAGATTGTCCGCCCCTATGCTGTTTTCGGTAATGCCGCCTTCGGTATATCTCCACCCTGCGGAAGAACTGGCGTTCACGATGGTCAGATAGGGGAAACGGGTGCTGGATATTTTGTCGTTACCGACGGTTCCGTATGATCCGCGTATTTTGAAGAAAGTGACCCACGGGAGCGTCGTTTTCACCCATTCGTACTGCGACGGCACCCATCCCATTGCTATGGAAGGGAAGAATCCGAAACGTTCTCCTTCCCGGAAATTTTCCGAACCGGTGTAGCCGAAGTTGAAATCCAGCAAATAGGTATCCTGATATCCGTAGGTCAGCCGGCCGGACAGTCCCTGGTAGCGTTTCGGAATGGCTTTCATGCTCATGCCGATGCCGCCCGAAGAGATGTCGTTGGTATCTTTCGAATCGCTCATGTAATAATAGGCCAGGAAAGAGAAACGGTGCTTTTCGGCAAACACCTTGTCGTAATTCAACGTCGATTCGAGGTGATATTTGCGGAATTGCCGCTGTGAAAAGCTATAACCGGCCGGCGTAGCGCTAACTCTTTTAACTATTTGCAGTTCTCCGTCCACTCCTCTGGTAGAGGCATAATACAGGTCGGGCAATACATACCGGCGTTCGGAAAAATAGCTCTTCGTATCAAAAGCGCCCTGTATCCGTATTTTCAATCCCTTGAGCAGCATCGACAGGTCCTGGTTCAAGTTGATGGTGGTTTTGAAGGTATTGGTATTCTCCGATGCGCTCCCAGTGTAGTTCATCAGCACGTAGGGGGAAATATTGTCGTTGCCTGTCCCGTAGGTGGGGATTTGTCCTGTGGAATATTTCAGCGGCACCTGCATGGGATTCATGGACGACAGGGAGAACCATAGATAGTCGGTATTGAGGATGCCCGGCTGGGTTTTGCGCGTCAGGTAGCCGTCGGTGCTGAAGAAGATTTTGGTGGTTTCCGTCAGCTTGATGTCTAAGTTGGTGCGGTACGAATAGGTATTGTAACCTGTTTTGGCATTAAATTCGCTGTTGGGGTCCACCTTGTAGGCGGCGCTTTCGTCGGACAGTCCCAGGCTCAGGAAGTATTTCGCCACGCTTCCGCCTCCCTGCCCGCTCAGGTAATAGGTCTGTTGCAGGCTGACGGGCTGGATGATTTCCTTTTGCCAGTCCACATCCGGGAAGAGGTCTTTGTCTAATCCGTAACGGATCACGTCCATTTGCCCCTCCGAATACCTGGGCTGGTCGCCCCTGACGACCAGCGCTTCGTTGACCAGCGAGGCATACTGGTAAGCATTGACATATTCGGGCATTCGTTGCAGTTGGGCAAGGGTATAGTTGGCGCGGGCAGAGAGTTTCAATTTGCCTTCTTCGCCGCGTTTGGTGGTGACCAATACGACACCGTTGGCGCCTCTCACGCCATACACCGCTGTGGCGGAAGCGTCCTTCAGAATGGAAAAGCTTTCGATGTCGGCGGGGTCGATGGAATTAAGATCGCCTTCCAGCCCGTCAATCAGCACCAGCGCCGAGGCGTTGGCGCCAAAGGTGCCGATGCCCCTGATCCAGAATTCGGAAATGTTCTTGCCCGGTTCGCCGCTGGTCTGCATGGTGATCACTCCCGCCATGCGGCCTCCGAGAATGTTGGCCATGGAGGTGGCCGGCACTTGCAGTTCCTTCGTATCAATGGTGGTCACGGCGCCTACCGCAGTGATTTTGCGGCGGGCGGTTCCCAGCGCTTCTACTACTACTTCTTCCATCTGGGTGGCGGATACTTTCAACCTGATTTTCAGATCCGTTTCATTTTTCGATACGGGATATTGCAGGTTTTCATAACCGACAAAGGAGAAGACGATGATGTCGTTTTCGGCTGCCCTGATGGAAAAGACGCCATTGATGTCGGTGGACGTCCCCAAGCCTGTCCTGTCTTTCAAATAAACGGTAACGCCCGGCATGGTTTCGTCGTTCTCGTCATAGACGACGCCGGACACGGTAAGGTTGCGCTGCGCGACAATCGGCGCTGCGAAAACCATTAACAATATAATGGTATGGAATAATTTTTTCATTGGGATCATTGTATAGTTAATTTGCGAATACATTTGTTGCCGCGGTCGGCGATATAGATAGTGCCGTCACGCCTGTCTATGGCCAGCCCCCAGGGAGCGTTGAACATGGCGTCGTCCGGATTGCCATCCCGAAGATCGGCTTTGCCGGCAATGCCTACGATGGTTGTTACTATGCCTTCGGGGGATATCTGCCGGATACAATGGTTTCCCTGTTCGGCAATGACCAGATTGCCTTCGTTATCCAACACCATTTGCCGAGGCTGCCTGAACAGCGCCTCTTCCCTGCCACCGTCCTTCCATCCCGCTTCTCCCGATTTTCCCGCATATACGCCGGTTTCGCCCGTCAGTACGTCAAAATAATGAATACAGTGCTGACTGGTGCTGGCGCAGTACATCCTGGACTTGTTCACCGGATCGAAGACAAGGTAGGTGTCGCTATTGAGCGGATTACACTGGTCTTTCAAACCGTCTCCATCCACATCCATTGATTCGCCTATGCGCGTTTTCGGATTGAACCTGATCAGGTAACCGTCGCGGTTGGAACGGAAATAAATCATGCCGTCCAAGCTGCATATCGCAAATGAGTGCTTAAACTGGTTGACGGTAAAGTCCAGCATACCAGAGGCAATATCATTTGCGGTGGGATGCAGTACTTTTCTGGTTCGCGGCGCCCACTGGAGTTCAGGGTCGAATTCGAAATACGTGTCGAGATAAGTACTGCCTCCGTCCGCCGGAACAAGAATGACTTTTCCCTCCATATCCGTGCTTGGCGCATTGGGTTTGTTGGGACATGCAAACAGCTGCGTCACCGTGCGGTTTTGCTGGTCGATCAGCAGTACTGCGGACGTGGATTCGTGGGCAAGGAACAAATTCCCTTCGTTGTCTATCGTCAGGTAATTGGGATTGTTAAAGGTGGCTTCACCGAAAGAACCGGTTTTGAGAGCGGTTGTTCCCTTTTGCCCGACAATGGTTTCCACTAATCTGTTGGTATGGTACACATATTTTTGGCTAAAGACACTGGAGTCGTTGCCTATTACCAATGAAATCACGCAGGTGTCTCCGGGCTGTCGCGGCGTAATCGCCAGCACCCTTCCGTTACTGCATCCTACCACAGGAGCGGCTTTGTGGTTGAAATATACTTTAACGGCTTTGGGATCGTTACCCAGGTTTTCGCCTTTCAGAATTACCTGCGTGGCCATTCCTCCTTCAACAGGCGTGAAGGACTCTCGCAGGACAGCCTGTCCCGGATCGTAGGACGGCGTATTGTCGGTTTTGGAACTTGTCGATTCTTCGCATGAAATGAGATAGAACAGACAGAAAGCACACATCAAGCGGCTTCCCTTGCTTAGTATTGCTTTTTTTACTTTTTTTTGAAATCTAATTCGGTTCATATTACTTATATTTATTAGGTTACATATTTATTGATTTACTTATATTTATTGATTATAAAAATTATCACATGATTATACGATTATATCTTTTTCTCTTTTCTCTTTTTCTCGAGCGCAGTCAAATTTTTCGTCTGAAACGATATTTTTCCGCCTTTTGTCGCATTTCGTCATGAAGGTAAACATGGAATATGCGGCAGTTGAACGGAAAGGCCTCGCCGAAAGGAAACTCCCTTTTATTCTTTATTGTTTTTTCTCCTCCTCCCGTATCCTTACATGGATACGGGAGGAGGAAACAAGCTATACTTACCCTTTGCGGTGATTACTACCACGCGAAAAGTACCCTTTGCGGTGATGTCCGAAAGTGAGACAATCCTACTTATATTTCTTACCCTTACTTTCATAAAACTCTAATTTTCATTAACAAAAGCACATTTACTTATTCATTGCTTGCTGCTTGCTGAAACGATTTTTCAACGACAAAGATAAATACTATTTTTTTATTTTGCAAGAAAAAATTCATAAAAATTCTTAAATTTTGAGAGTTATTTTATAACTATTTGAAAATCAATGTATATCTTGCATAAAAATTTTTGCTTGACTGGATGAGATGCGTGAAATCTTGCAGCTGAAAAAGACGGGGCCACAGAAAGCCACCGAGAGCGCCGATAGGTTTCATTTATTATTATGGTAATATATCAGTAGTGTCTGCCCGAAAACAATCACATCGTCAAGCAAGTCCCGCAGGGACGACACTTTATTAACCGAATGCTTTAGCTTACGGACGAGCAATCACGGGCACTGTCTAACACGCTAAGTCCCGCAGGGACGATACTTTATTAACCGTATGCTTCAGCTTACGGATTTTAGCTTACCGTTGGTTAGTAGTCCCAGCATATTTCCGCGTATGCAGAAGAGACGCCACCCGCCACACCTTCCGTCCCGTAGGGACAGAAGGTGTTACAAGGGGTGACATGTCGTCATTGTGAGGTCGAAGGCATGAGCCGGCAAACCCGTCATTTTTCACATCCCACTGACGGGCTTATCGCCTCACTGTACAATGGCCTTAGCTACATACTGCTTTTTGGTGCCGTCTTCCGCAGTCACCGTATAGGTGACGCCGCCGGAAAAGAAGTCCTGAGCCACGCCCGATCCAGGACTGATGGTAGCTTTGTCCGAAACCGTAATAGTGGGCGTCAGGGGCGTCTGCGCGTCGGTTTTTCCAAAGTAGCAGATAATATTCCCCTCGGTTATCTGCCACGAGGTGTCGTCCACCTTGAACGAAAGAATATCACACGCGGAACTCTTGTCCGAACCCTTATCGCAGGAAACAATCCCTATCGTAACCACCAACAATACAACATTCACTAATCTTAAAATCTTCATCGTACTATTTTTTATCAATTATTTTACTGAAAGTTTAACCACTTTTTCAACGCCGTTTTTCGCTATCTTCACAAGGTATGTACCTTTGGGCAAATGGCTTACGGAAATATCCTCCTTCGGGTTGGATGCTTTGCTTTGCAGCCAGCGGCGA
Source organism: Bacteroidales bacterium (assembly GCA_031271175.1). Classification (GTDB taxonomy): domain Bacteria; phylum Bacteroidota; class Bacteroidia; order Bacteroidales; family UBA4181; genus JAIRLS01. Next base: position 83,057 of record JAISWE010000099.1, read on the forward strand.
CCGTTGATGTCAAAGAAAGTGATCACTTCTCCCCCTTCAAGTCCGCTAACGGACACCACGTCCGTAACCGGATTGGGATATACCTTCAAATCCGCCCATTCGGTATCGCCTATCCCCGAAATCGGATTCCAGATAGCGTACAGCGTCAGGTCTCCGTCCGTATGATACGGCGTAGTAGCGGCATATTGCTCACCGCCGTCGTTGAAAGAGTCTGACCATCCGCCGAACTCCCAGTAACCCTCTCGGCTCAATACAGGCAGTTCGCCCACCGCATCGCCATAGACCACTTGCCGGCTTTCGGGATGCGCAACGCCCTGTGCATGAGAATTGAAACTCAATGTGTAGGTGTTGATCGACCACTGGGCATACAGGGTAGTGTCGCTGTAAAATTGATACACCGTGGTCTCATCGAAGAAGTCGCCTGTACCGTCCAGCTCGAGGTTCCATCCTGTAAAGGTATAACCGGATTTTACGGGGGTAGGCAACGGCCCTATCGGCTCGCGCTGAGTAACGGCTATGACGGCGCTGGCGTCTTCGGGCAATGTCCCGCTGTTGGGATCAAGATCCACCTCAAAGTTGAAAGCTTCGATCTCCGCCGATACGGTATATACCTTTGTGCTTCCGTTTCCTGCCGTTACCGTGATGGTCAGCGGGCCAGATGCAAAGTCATGCGTAGCGCCGCTTGCAAAATCTGCCGTAGCGTTGATGTCGTTCAGTGCATATACTACGGCAAATTCACCCAGATCGCCCACTTCCCTGGGCAACGTAACCGACACCTCGTTCCCGTTGATCTCGGTAACATAACCGGCGACGGTCAAGGTATAGAGATTGTTGTCCGCACTGAGGGACTGTTGCGGCGCACCGAGGCCATAATCATAGTATGCGCTTGCATCGGTCAGGTATTGGGCGATATTTTTCAGCAGTTTCACCGTGTTGGTGTTGAACTTCGCATACGAGTTGCCTTCAAGGCTCAATCCCAGCATCAGGTACTTGGCTGCATTGTTCAAATTGACTTCATGCAACTGAATACCTGTCGTATTATAGGTGGCAATCACGTGATTGGCTGCCTGCAATGTCGCGTCGAAATTGGTGCCCGTCAAGTCGGCAGCATACTGGATGCCGTTGTCAGCCGTAGTAGGTTCACCGTAATAAGTAAGGTCATCGCCCGTAAAGCTTACGCCTTCAAAAATATTATGGTTCTGCAACGCTGCCGGAACCTGGGCTGTTATCGCACCAGTCCCTGCATTGCCGGGATTGGTAGTTGACCAGCTCCACCTTCCGTTATTGTAGAAAAATGCTTTCAGGTTCAATATCGGTTTCACGCCCACCAAATTCCGCAACGCCCAAGCCGTAGCATTGCTGCCGCCCACGCTGGGATGTGCCACAATCAGGTCATAGGGCGCGAAAAATGCCGCTATGTCGTCAGGCGCGGTGGCGGGCGCCTCAACATAGGTCACGTCGTAATCCACGAACGCCGACAGCAGTTTGTCGTCATTCGGAGAGCCGGCGCCGGTGGTGGCTGCAGTATTCAGAATGGCAATTTTTTTCTTGGGTGCGCCGTCGCCTACTTTCACAAAAATGGTGTAGGTTTTCACGTCGCCGTTTCCTGCCGTTACGTTGATGAGCAACGGGCCGTCCGCAAAGTCGTACTGAGTACCGCTCACAAAGTCTGCCGTTGCTTTAGCGGGGTCTCCCAGCGCAAAGGTCACGGCATATTCGTCAACGGCGTCCAAAGTAACCGCCGCCATGCCCGACGTATGGCTGATGTCTGCCAGGATGCCGTTAATACTCAGTGACTGGATGGTGTTGTCCGTCGGTATGCCCACAGGGGTGTTGGTAGTGTAATCATAGTATCCGTCGGGGTTGAGCAGGTACATCACCGCGTTTTGCAACAACCTCACCGTATTGTCGGATAAAAGGGCAAAAGCCTTGAGTTCCTGACTGACGCCCAACAACAAGTATTTGGCGGCATTGTTGCCCAGATTGATTTCATGCGTCTGCACCAAGCTGTTGTACGTAGCCAGCGCATTATTGGAGGCGTTCCATGAGGCATCCCAACGCGTACCGGCGAAAGGCAACACATTGACTGTTTGGATATTGTTTACCGCAGGGGTCGGAGCAGCATATAAGGCCAACGACTCGCCCGAAAATTCCAACTTGTTGAAAATCGGATGATTTTGCAGGGCTGTCGCCACATTTACATCCGTTATGCCCGCTACCGTATTGGCAGGCGCAGTCCATCCCCACCGGTCGCTAGTACCGCTACCGCTCGTATAAACAAACGGTTTCAGATTCAGTATGGCCTTTTTCCCTATCAGTCCGGCCAAAGCATAGAGATTGCTGTTTTGTCCGTTTACGGTAGGGTGCACCACAATCAAGTCATAAGGCGCATAGAGCGCGGCGGTCTCATCCGCCGTCGGCTCATTCGCATGGCCCGTTGCTGTTCCGGCAGGCACAACAGTTACGTCGTAACCGTCAAGAAACTGCATGAACCGTTGGTGGCTCGCCTCGTCATAATTAGCGTCGGTAGTCATGTCGGCGGGTAAAGCGGCAAGCATGGCGATTTTAAATTCGTCGGCAACCGTCGCCGTTACCGTATAGATTTTTTCTTCGCCGTTCTCCGCCGTTACCGTAAGGGTAAGCGGTACGTCTGTGGAAAAATCATACGTCGCGCCGCTGGAGAAATTTGCGGTAGCAAGAGCGTCAGTCAGGGTAAAATCTACTTTCCATGTACCCAGCGGCCCCTGTATCTTGGTGAAAGCAACGGTAATGTCGCCCGTCAGATCGTTGATCTGCGCCTTTACGTCATTGATCTTCAACTCGCTGATGGTGTTCACCGCAGAAGCATTCGGATCGTCGTTATTCACAAGTTCCAAATTGGCAGCAAAATAAGCAAGACGATTTTGTTGTGTATTTCCAAATGTTTGAGGGTCTAAACCTGTATCCCCCAATTGATAAAGATCTTCTCCTGCCGTTGAAATAGTTACCCGTCTATACACGCGGAACGATTTGCTGCCTACAGGTGCAGGTACGTTGACAGCAGGCGCTCCGTTACGCACCGGCGGCAAACTAACCACTTCATATCCAACGATAGAATTTTCATCGAACGGTATTTTATCCGAAAACAATATCACCGGAGTAGGTATAGCAGTAGCACTTAATGAACTTCCGGTTCCGTTAATAGTCACAGAGGCAATATTTTTCTTGACACTTTTCGCTGTGAGATTCGCTTCCAGATAATGGGCATCACCAGTAAAACGAACGTCGGGAACAACCGCTCCGGAACCATAATGCATATAAACGTTATTAGCGCCACTATTTACCGTAGCGCCGCCTTGCGCCGCAAATGTCATTTCATTGTCCGAATCCGGAAATACCGTATAACTGGTTGTCGCGGCTACAAATGTTACGCCCGATACTGCTGGAGTGAGCTGTGAAACAGATGTAATAGTCCCTGTCGCATTTATGGGTACGATAAGGTTGCTACCCGACGCCAACGCATAACCGTCGCAATTCAAGCCTATATCTGCTACGCTTGCCGTAAACGAATAGGTGCCTGCCACGAAACTCCATTCCGTACCGGTGGTGGTTCCATGCGCGTTAATGGCATCCACCCGCCAGTAGTAGGTGGCGCCCATTGTGAAGGGCGTTGAGGGGGTATAGGTGAAAGAGGTAGCCGTGATGGGAGCGTCTCCGCTCACTTTGCTTAGCGCGCCGCTGGTTTCACCCGCATACACCTCGTATGTAACCGGTTGGCTCCATGTTCCCGTTTCGTTTGTCCACGAAAAATCCACTGAGGTGTAGAAACGCGTAGTAGCGCCGTTCTCCGGCGCCGGTTCGGTACATGCCAGCGGCACGCCGGCAGTACCTTCGGTGCTCACTTTCAGCGCTTCGGACAGCGCGGATGTTATGCCGCTTTTGCGGGTCTCTAAACGAAACCAGTAGAATGTTTCCTGATTCAATCCAGTTACCTGAAATGAGGTAGCGCTAGCGCTCAACGTCTGGTGACCGGTAAAGATCACGCCGTCTGTTGAGATCTGCAACACGATATCGTCTGCGTCCGGCTGGTTGTTTTTCCACGTCAAATCAATCGACGTTGTGGTGCGGGCAGTCCATTTCAAATCGTATGCGCTACGCACGTACGGTGCTCCCGCGGGTGCGTTGATGCTGTTGAGGTAGTTTTCGATGTTCAGGTATCCGCCTGTCCCGGCCTGCAACGCATCGCTCGCATCACTCGGGTTCAAACCGTTGGCGCTTTCCCATGCGTCCGGTATTCCGTCGTTGTCGGTATCTGGCGCTTTCTCTCCTTCGCTTACTACGCCCACATTATTGTAAATGCCGTTTTGGCTTTCGCCGCTGATGAAAGCGCCACCCGTACCGTAGGTTTGCAGTTGGTCAATCATATAGGCGTCCACTATGGAGCGTGCAGGCAAAGACGCGCCTGCGGAAGCGATCACGCTGGTAAGCGCGTCCTGCGGCGTAAGAATCGCGGCGTTCGGCGCGAGAAACGGTTTGGGGATGTCTCCGCAGGTTGCGCAGTTAGCGGCAGCAAATCCCGTTACGGAAGTCACCAATGTGGGAGCACTTCCGGCATGGGTGTTGGCATAATCTGCATCCACAGTGGCCACGCCGTCCAACGTGCCGTTTTTATCTCCATCCACGAAGTTGTTATTGCTGTTGGTGAACAGTTGGAAATTTTCTCTGGCGCGGGTAAAAGGCAAAGCGCCGCTGCCGGGTCCGGAAATAAAATAGTTCCCTTCCATCCATGCCCACGAGGGGCCGTCGGAATCGGCAAGTATATATCCGTTGCTGCCTTCCCAGTTGTACACCACATTGTTGATGAACTGGTTCAGTCCCTTGACTTTCGGGTTGCGCGTGGTATTGTCTATGTACAGGCAACCGATGATGGAAACGCCGCCCGAGGTCTGTATCAGTCCGCCTGCAGAGTGCGACACCAGCCCCTGCCCGATGATGGAATGTTGCAGGGTGATATCGGTAGGTTCGGTACCTTTGTTGTCCCAACTGATCGAAAAAGTTTCATCTCTTCCCCATGCAAACGAGCAATGGTCGAATATCATGTTCTTGCCGTTGGCTACGCCTCCGGCGTCTTTGCCGGATTCGCCTTTTGTGCCCATATAAATGCGCAAATAGCGGACAATCAGGTTGTTCGCTCCGGAGAACGACACGCCGTTTCCATAAATGATAACGCCGTCGCCCGGTGCGGTGTGTCCGGCAATATATGAATTGCCCGAGAACACAACGCGTGATTTAAGGTTGATGACACCGCTCACGTCAAAAACGACAATGCGTCCGGGCTGGCTCACAGCGTCGCGAAAAGAGCCTGCGCCCGCATCATCCAGATTGGTCACGTGATACACGCTGGGGGTCGTAACGCCGCGCGCACCCAATGTGTACCGCCCGAAACCTTCAGCTCCGGGAAACGCTAACTGCTGTGCCGAAATCCATGCACATGTGCAGACAAACAATAACGTAAATAATAATTTTTTCATACATTATAAACTTAAAAGGTTTTTTTTAACCGTATTTTCTCCTTTCCAGAAAAAATAACCATCGTGATTGAAAAGATGAGATAACTCTCCATTGCTCAGTTCTTGAGTCGGATAACCGTTAGGCGTCCAACGATACCCACAGGCATTGGTCAAACACACCTTGATGAAAGGTTGCGTTGTAGCTGCCGGTTTCCGTTTGTTCGCATTTTTGTTGTCCGGCCTTTCTTTTTCATATAAGGCGAACAGTACAAACACCACTACCTGAACTGTCAATCGGTCGGAATTAAATCTATCTTCCATTATTTATATTCATTAAAATTCAGAAACATTCTCGCCCTTATCATCAATTTTTCCGAGGCAGGAACCAGTTATTGGGCGTAATGCTGGGCGCCGCCTTACCTGCTTTCTCAAACTTTTTGCGCAGCATCTCGTTCAGATAAATCGTTCCCGTGCCGTCATCTTTATTTTTGCGGAGGGCAATGCGCAGCATGTCTCCCCACCGGTGCCCTTCAAAGCCGCACTCCAAAGCGGCTTCCGTCAGCAACGCTTCTTCTACCCACTGGATGGAATCGGCTTTGTTGAGCACCCAATCAGGCTTGGCAACGTTTTGCAGATATACCCGATAACGCAAACCGTTAGATCTGTACCAGGGGGACGTAAAACGCGTATATTGGTGAAAAGAATTTATGTCACTATTGAAGCGGGCGTCCAGATAGAAAGGATACGGATACGGGACGGAGGGCGTAAGGGCGTCCACCGGACGATAACCGCTGTACTGTATTCCTTCCACATTACTGCCGCTGCCTCCCCATGGCAAGCCCTCGAAGTTAGACCAGTTGTAGGCGGAACGAACGCCGCCGCTGTTCAGCAAGGCCAGCGCCAAATCGGGATAGCCGGAACGGTTGGCCGCTTCGGCATAGCGCAGGTGCAACAATCCGGCGCGATAAATAAACCATTTGCCCGCCAGCAGATTTTCCTGTTTATTGGACGCATAGTCCAGACGTATCATCCTTCCGTCCGACAAACGCGGATAGTAATCATACAGATATTTAATGACCACCGGGTCTCCGTTCACATGGTCAAACGACGATTCACGCCCGCGCCCGTCATACTGTACGTTGTTGCCGCGCTGTATTTGCGCTTCCCACAAATCATCTATCGCATGTTGGGAGGGTTTCAGCCGGTATTTGCCTTTGCCCGTATTGGCAAACAATTCTATCAACGGATACTGAATGGCAAAATTCGACTTGTATTCAAACATGTTGATCATTTCCGCCCCCAATTGGGAGTCGGTAGAGGCGCGAGAAAAGATCTCTTTCCATTTGTTGCCGAAACTCACTATATCTTGCGCCTTGTAGCGGTCATAACTGATATAAAAGAACGGTTGGCTGGACAGGTAAAAGTCGTAATCGCACGCCGCCTTATAAATCAATGTAGCGCCGTTGTTCAACCATGCCTTTTTTTCCGCTTCGTTGATCACCTCGTAGTATTGTGCGGCAGCTTCTTCATAGCGGTTGCTGTACAGGAGGATATCCCCAAAGACCATGTGTTTGTTCAGCAGCATCATCTTCAGGTTGACGTTCTGCGTTTGGGCGCTTGTTGCGGCAAAAATCGGCGAACTCACCACCACTTCCAAGGTGGGCAAAGCCTGCATGGCTTCCCGCAATTTCTCCAAAACCTGTTCATAGCTCAGGATAGGGAAACGTGAAGCGTCTTTCAAATCTTCTACGGTCACAAACGGTTCGGTGATGTAGGGGATGTTCCCGAAATGAATAGCCAGTTGCAGATACACCCAGCTGCGTACGGTCATCACATCCGCATAACGAAAGTCGTAATTGTCCTTGCTCAGTTTGTTTTCACTTTTCATGTAGTCAAAATTCGCCAATGCATCGTTGCAATTGAGAATCACTTCATAAAAAGGCGACAAGTCGCAGTAGGCATTATCCGGCGTGGCGTTGTGGTCGTTGATTGCCGTCTGGTCTGAGGTGGCATTCACGGTAACGTCCATCAAATCGCCCCGCAGTTCGTTCAGTACGACGACTTCGTCCACCAGTTCCATCAATTTGCCGTAAATGCCCAGGATAAGATTGTCGGCGTCGTTGAAGGTGTTATAATTGTCGCTCGCTTCCACGGCATTTTTATCCGGCGCGTCGAGCATTTTATCGCAAGAGGCAAAAACAAGCAGTAACCCCACTCCTATCCCGCTCCATAATGCGGAAGAAAACAGCCTGCAGGCTTTATTTTTTTTGAAAAACATCTTTTCCATTTTTATTCTCATTATAATTATTTTTTACAATCCAAGTTTAATTCCAAACATGAAAGAACGCGGTTGCGGCGTCATCCCCACATCTACGCCGTAATACAGCGGGCTTTGCATGGCGCTGAATTCGGGATCATATCCCAAATATTTGGTCAGCGTGAAGAGGTTCAATCCGGTGGCATACACTTGTATTCCGCGGAAAAAACGAATTTTCAAAGGAATATCATAAGATATGGACAAGCTTTTCAGTCTCAGGTACGACCCGTCTTCTATCCAGCGGTCGGAAAAACGGGAATTACCTGCCGGGTCGCCCCACACCGCTTTCGGCGCTGTGGTGACATGTCCTTCCTTGCTCCACCGGTTGGCGATATTTGCCGTTTGGTTGTCGAACCCGATCATGGATTCGGCGTCTGCCCGAATGGAGTTATAGATGTCATTCCCAATGGAATAGGTGAACACCGCATTCAATGTCAGCCGTTTCCACTGCATCCGATTGACAATAGAGCCGTACCAATCGGGGTTGGGGTCGCCAATTATGGTCATATCCGCTTCGTCAATGATCTTGTCGGTGTTTTGATTCACGAAACGGACGTCGCCTGCCGTAAACGGGATCAACACGCTTCCGTCGCCTCTGGCACTTAAGCCTGCCGCGTCCGCTTCCACCGTAGTGGCATATACGCCATTGGTTTGGTATCCGTAAAACAGCCCGATCGGTTGTCCCACTTTCGTAAGAATATTGGCGCCGGCTATGTTGGTGATGCTTTCTTCGGATAGTTCGGTCACCTCGTTTTTATATTTCGCTATGTTCACGCCCAAATCCCACTTGAACGCACGGTCGATAATACGTCCCTGTATCCCTACTTCAAAGCCCGTATTTTTCATAGCGCCGTCATTCGCCGCATAAGTGGTGATCCCCGCATAATCCTTATTCTGTTTCCAGTTCAGCATGTCGTTGGTTTTATTGTAGAACACATCCAACGTCACTGCCAGTCTTTCATTGAACAATGCCGCATCCACACCCGCGTTAAATTTGTTCACCGTTTCCCATTTCAGGGCGGGATTGGCGATGTTGCCACGCACCAACCCTTGACTGCCGATAATGGACTGCGGCACATACAGCGATCGCACGCTGTAATTGCCGATGCCGTCGTTGCCTGTAACGGAATATCCCACACGCAGTTTCAGCAACTCTATGATATTCGTTCCGAACATAAAATTTTCGGACGAAATCAGCCATGCTCCGGTAATGGAGGGGAATAGTCCGAACACGTTGTCGCCCATCTTGATGCCGTCCGCTTCTTTGCCGAAACGGGAAGAGCCGTCCAAAGCCATGTTGTAGGACAGGAAATAGCGGTTGAGGTAGCTGTATTCTCCGTTCAAATAGAACGACAGCCATTTCCAGTCGCCCAGGATACCCGATGTGGAAGCCAGTTCCAGCTTGCCGTTGCCTACGGTGTGCATATCGTCGCTGGACGAGTTAAAGGCGTTCAGTGCGTCGCTTTCCAGACTGTTGGTCTGGAAACGTCCTCCCAGATAAGCCCTCACGCTATGTTTGCGGTCAAAATCGCGGTGATAGCCTACGTGTGCATCCAGATAATATTGCAGGTAGCGCGACACGTTGGCTATCATTTCGTTGGTCACTACGGCGGAAGGCAGCAAATCATGCGCCAAGCCTCCTTCGGGCAGGAAAATATTTTCGCGCGCCTTATCAAAGGTAACGCCGAAGGTGATGTCCAAATCCAAATAATCGTTCAACGCTGCATTAGCGCCTATGTTTCCGAAGAAACGGTATGCTTTGTTTTCCAGCGTGGTACCTTCGCCCGTCAAGGCTGTCGGGTTGCTCACCCCGAATATGTCGGCGTTCTCCAAATTAGGCGTAAGGATGCCCGTTTCGTTATAGACGTAGGAGGTGGTGATGGGTGATTTTCTCAAACCTATCGTTATCGGGTTGAATGGCGACAAGCCTTCGTTCGCCAGCGAGCGGTTGCTGTAGGCGAAGTTCATGTTGCTGCGCATTTTCAACCATTTCACCACATAAAGTTCGGAATTGAACTGTGTGTTGTAGCGGGAAAAGCCCGTATTTTCAACAATCCCGTCATGATTCAGGAACCCCACGGACAAAGCGTACAGGGCAATGTCGTCTCCTCCTTTGATACTCAGGGAATAATTCTGGCTCACGCTGTTGCGGAATACTTCTTTTTGCCAGTCGGTATCATGGTTGTAGCGGTAGTAATCGTAATTGCCTTCTACGCCCCATTTTTCCCGTACCGGTATTTCCTGACTCATGTAAGGCAATGCCTGTATCTCCCGGGATGTATATCTCCCGCTTGTGGTCAGCATCTCGCTCAGATAGGAACGGTATTGAAAGGCGTTCATCATCCGGTATGGGTTGGACAATCCTTGGTTCAATCCCCCGTAAGCATGTACGTCGATAATGGTTGCCTGCTCCGTCGCTTTGGCGGTTTTTATCAGCAGCGCGCCGTTTGCCGCCTTGCTCCCGTAAATGGACGCCGCATCTTTCAGCACCGTAATGCTTTCGATGTCTTTCACGTCAATCCCCGTAAGCGGCGTAATATAGTTCCCGTCGATGCTCGAAGGCGAGGTCAGCGAGTTCTCGAAAGGCACCCCGTCAATGACGATCAGCGGCTGGGTGGAGGCATAAATAGAATTGAAGCCCCTCACGTACATGTTCCCGCCCGCTCCGAACATGCCCGAACGCAAAACAGTATTGACGCCCAATCCTTCGTCCTGTAACAAATTTTCGGGAGACACAACGGTCTTCTTATAATTATCATTATTAGAGAGAACAGAAAGAGCGGCTGTGCTTTTTATCCAGTCTTTTTCTCCAAACGGGTCGTCAGCTTTCTTGTACACGGTCTTGAACGACTCGTCGTGTAAGCTGATCACCAATTCCTGTTTCTTTTCCACCTCGTCGAGGGGAATGGCGGTATACATGCCCTCCACATTTTTCCAGTAAAGAATAACATACTCTTTGCGCAACAGCACTTCCTTATAGGCATAGCCCGGTACGCTTAACTGCAAAACATCGCCTACTTCGCCCTGACTCAGCACAAAACGTCCTTCATCGTCCGTAATGGCAGAAGCAATACCCGGAATACTCAGCGCCACGCCGGGTATCGGCAGGCCCGTTTCCGAAGAAAGCACTATGCCGTTCACCACAGGACCGCTCGCCACAGGGTCGCTCGGTTGCTGTTCTTCCTGTGCCCAAATCCCCCATGAGAAAACGGCGAAGCACACACACCATACACACTTTTTCATTGTTGCTGTCATAAGTCTAAATTATAATGTATTAATATTTATCACTCTGCAGGTAAAACGGGTACTAATTTAATGTAATCCACAAAAAGCCAACCCTGCCACAACACGCTTTCATTCCGGTCATTTTTAGTGGTATTTGCCACCCACATGGTCAATGTCCCGTTGCGCGGCACTTTCATCACTTCCGCATCCGGCGCACTGATCGGATGCTGTATAAACTGCGGCAATCGGCTACGAGTCGTTGTGGTCAATTTACCATAGTCCACATACGCATTGGCAGTGCTCGTATTGCGGGTATAATAGGTGTCCGTAAATTTCAACCGCCATTTGCGCATTTTGCGCTCCTTGTGGATACCGGCGGTATCCACCGACACAAAACAGGTATCCGGCCCCAGATAATTATTCTCAATAGCATTTACACTCCACACCGTTGTTTGATCGGCAACAGAGGCTACATCCGCCGGACGGGTCGCCGCCGGCGGCGGGGTCGACGCCGAATTGCCGTGTCTCAGCAACGGCGCATCCGGCATGGATACAAACAATTTCTGATACAAACGCATGGTAGTCTGCGCATTGGACGAATGGTTGCTATACTCGTCATAAGCCACATAATGAATCTCATAAGGAGCCGAATGAACATCCACTTTGTATTCCACATAAGCATTGTCCTTCATCACATTATAAGGCGTATAGGTGTTTTGTTCCATGGAGATGGAAAAATCGGTATTGCGCACCGAATCGGCGTCGGCGATCCAGTTCGGCTCCCTGTTGTAGAGCCTGTGCTTCAACGGCGTGCCGTTTTCGTCGCGGATGGTATCCCGCTGGCGGTAGGGGAAGGTGAAGGCAATGTCATTGCTTCCGCTTGCCCATGTTTTGTAACGGGTAGTGACAAAATACCCCACATTGGTGCCCGTATAACTTTCTCCTTCAACCAGCACGGGTCTGATTTTTTCCCGATAAAGGATATTGCTTTGGTCAAGCACATACACCCGCCCGTTGGAGGCCTCATAGGGGCCGCTGATGACCACCCCTGTCACCGGTATCTTTACCCCGAAGATATTGGTGAGCGTATCCGCCTGCGCCACATCCGCAATGCCTTCAAAAACAAAGTCGCCGCAGATGCCGAACGTTGTCAGCGAGTCGGTTGCCGCTTCCGTCGTCCTTCTGTAATAGGGCTTGAACTTGTTGAGCAACGCATTGAACCCGTCTTCCTGCAAAACGATATAAGTGAAGGTTTGCGCTTCGTCATCCAAAGGGATGATGTCTAAAAAATCATTGACATTCATCCATGCGGTGTCGTACAGCGGCGCGCCCGTAGCGGGATCCACGCCGGTTTGTACGCTCTTCCCCATATCCATTACCGTATGGTTCAGCCCCTGTATAAACGCTCCTTGCGGACAGTTCAAGGTCGAAATGTATTCCCATATATTTACCCTCACTTCCACCAACTTGTCGGTGATGTGAAAGACTCCGTTGCCTGCCGTATGGTCGGACGAAGTGATTTGCGCGCCGTTAAAACTGCCGGCAGCGTTATAACGCACCGCTTTTCCGTTCACCAGCAACAAACTCTCCGTCAGGGAAGCGTCGCTTGACAGTTTTTTTTCATACGCGATATGGTTGGCCACCAATTTTTTCAGATTGTCCACATCGTTCATGTCCACGCCATCCCATGCGGCATTGGTGGGCGCCAGCACGGTGAAACTGCCGGCGGACGCCAGCAAGGCGTCATAGCCGCTTTTCACCAACGCTTCGTAGAACTTGCCTGTCTCCGGATTATCCCGAATGGCCAGCAACAAATCCGAATTTCCCCCTTCAACGGTCGTTTTGCCGTGCTCGTCCCACTCCTTGTCTCGGCAACCGGAGAATAGCAAGGCAACGGCGCACACAATCACAAAAATACAAGATTTCATTTCGTCAAATTTTTATTTTTTAACTTTATTCATTTAAGGAACTGCAAGGAACATCCTTGCAGTTCCACTGTTTTTCAAATCATTCCCTCATCAATAATCTACCGGCGATGCGCATGGTTGTGCTTCATACGGATATATTTCCTCACAGGGCGTATCGGGCCAGCACATCTTGCCCTCCATGTCAAAGCGAGGCCAGAACTGGTTGTCGTCAAGAGGAATAATTTCAATCATATCCAGGAAACTGTCGGTTGATCTCGTCCCTTTGTTCACCACTTCCAACCGGAGTATATGCCGTCCGGTTGATTTTACGGTAATGGCGCCGAACAGCAATGCCGCCGAATGTTCTTTTACCCGTTTTTTTGCCGTATAGCGCTTCATGCCTTTGTTCAGCATGTCCGCTTCACTGGAAATACCATCGTAATTCCTATACAATCCGCTGGTACTCAACACTTGGTCCTCTTCGCCTTCTTCCTTAAAGACATAGCGTACCCGAGACCCATAGTCTCCGCCGTCGCGACGATAACATACCCACACATTATATGTACCCGGCGTGAGCAAGGGCAATTTAAAGTCCAGAGCGGCAAAGTTATGCGTCCGGTAACCCATGTAATCGTGGTTAACATACTGACCTTTATCGGCAAAAGAACCCGCATACCCATAGGTCACGCCTCCGTTAATTTCTTCGCCTTTTTCGTTGTAACACCAAAGCTCGCTCATATTGCGGGTGTCAACGGCAGTAACAGCTCCTTTTCTGAAATTGGGGTGTTTTTTATATTCGGGCTGTTCGCAAATATCCCAGTACAGCGCTTGGGCGGCGCGTACCACCGGACCGATGTAACGTTCCACATCCACCAGCACGCCGTTGTAGCAGCTGAGGTCTGTATATTCGGATTTTTTGGCTATCAGCGCGCCTTTTTCATACGCTCCGGAAACGGGATTGACGTATTCGTTGACCAGAATACTGTCCTTTTTCAACTGGAAAGTGATGGCCTGATTGGGCGCACGGGAGAGCAACGAGCTGATTTTGGCCAAATCCGCCACATAGTTGAGGCTTTTCACCACATGGTATGCGGCAAAAGTCCACAGCAGGGAGTCGTCCTTACTCATGGTAGCCGGTGCGGGAGCGTCCACCGAACCGATATCAAAGCGCGCTACGCGCAACTTTTCCAGCAAGTCCCCTTCGCTTTGAATACCTTCTGCGGCAAAGGCTTCATTGCTTTGCAAAAATACGGTGTACCACACCCCGTCTGCCTTGTCCAGCGTCAACGAATCCGTCCAGCCCGACCTTTGCATCACGGATGCAAACAGGGAATACTCATCCGGCAAAGCCAGTATCTGCTCGCCGGCGGTCAATCCCGGAGGAATCAACACATGGTCTATTTTCTGGATGTATCCGTTGGCGGCGCGTATATCCTTTTGCAGGATGATTGCCTGACGGTTCACTTCCAATGCCAATGCGCCGTCGCTTAGCGTAACGGCGCGCACGGTGACGTACTTCGCCAGCATGTTGGCGATGGGCAAACGTCCGTCGATAAAATTCACCGTGGTGAGCGAATCTTCGTTGTTCGAGACCCGCACCACATGGTATTTCACGATGGTGATACATTCTTCCTCAGTCAGATCGGCAACGGAGGATTTTCCCACCGATTGCAGATAGCTCGCCAACGCGTCGTTGGTGGGGATAAAACAGGTATAATTGCCGTATGCATGCAACATGCCGCGAAAACCGGCTTTGTCGGCAACGTCCAAAAACGACGACATGGCAGGGTCTTGCTGCGTGATATAGTCGTCAATCATCAAATCGTCAGAAGTCAGAAAGGTTTTGCCTTTCAAATCATCTTCACAGGAGGTCCACACTGCCGTAAAGGCAATCAGCAGGATACCGGCTACGGGCATCCACAGTCCAAATCGGTTTATTAATCGTTTCATTGTGATAAGTATTTAAGTAATAAGGATTTAACGTACATAAAATTCATTTTGTTTCAAATTTTTATTTATTTCCACTGCATTGACGTATATGGGCCAATAGAGGAACCATTTGTTTTTATATTTTTCCTGAAGGCTGGTCACTTTTTCCGGCGGAGCGGCAGTAATGGCCAACATGGTGAGATAGCGACTGCCGCCGTTTGGGGCGTCGCGCAAGGCAAAACGGAGCACGTCATACCAGCGTTTTCCTTCGCCGGCGAACTCGCGCGCCCGCTCGTCGAGTATCAACTGCTCAAGCGCCTGAGCATCCACGAGCTGCAGTGTTCCTCCCTGTCCGTCATCGGAGGTGGACACCACCTCTTCGCTGTCCACCGCATTACCGCGCGTCCTAATCTGTTGCACCAATGCATAAGACTCTTTCAGCAGATTTTGGTCGTTCGTTGCTTTCCCCATCTGGTTCAACGCCTCCGCTTTCATCAGCAGAATATCGGCGTAACGGTAAATAATCCAGTGGGGGAATGTCTTTTGCGTCCGGGTGGTACTGCCCGAACGGCTCAGTCCTACCCATTTCCACACCGACTCGTTTTTATAAGTAAAACTGTTTCCCCTCACGTCTTGCACTGTTGAATTAATGTCCGCGTATTCATAGAGCGGGAATATATTTTCCAGCAGATTGTCTTCTTTGGGGATCAGGGGCGGCACGTTGCCTGTACCCTTAAACAGTGCATAGAAAGGGTCGCCCAACGCATCATGGGTTTTGGGGAATTGCAGTTCAAAGATGCTTTCCACCGAATTGCCGGTCACGTATAATTCGTCGAACAGCCTGTCGGCATAACTGGATGCGAATTGATAGGCTACTTCCAAGGTATCCATCAGTACCGGGTCGATGATGGGCACGGGCGTCAAATCTCCGCTGCCCGGGACAATGAGCGAGAACTGTCCCGAAGTGATGATTTGGTCGCATCTGCCGCTACATGCCACATAATTTCCCTGCCAGAGATAAATATCCGCCAGCAATGCAAGCCCTGTCCAGCGCGTCATCCGTCCTTTGTTGAGGTCATTGTCGCCCAGGTCGCGCGGCAAATCGGGAAGCACATTTTCCAAATGTTTCACCAAGCTGTCCAATACGGCACGTCCTTCAATTTTCGCTACATAATAATCCTGCCGGTCATCGTCCGAGGCCTTGGTCACAAAAGGGACGTCCGAGAAGGAACGCACCAGATAAAAATACATCAGGCTGCGAATAGCTGTCGCTTCGGCTTTATACTGCCGGTAGAGGTCATCGGTAAAACTCATATCGCGTTCGCGCACCAGAACGGATTTCTCAATCACCTTGTTGCAGTAATTGATGGTGGTGAAGAACTGATCCCATTTCACAATCGCGTTTTCGGGGGTTATTTCGCCGCGCACGACACTCATCACGCCGCTACTTGCGCTGCTGCTGCCGGTAACGAGGTCGCCCCGTAATTCGCCCCAATATATCATGTTGCTCACCATCGTTTGGTCCAACAGGGAGGAATAACATCCGATAAGCACCGAATGGACGTCTTCTTTGGTCTGCCAGTACTCATTTTCCACCACTCCGTCGTAGGGCTTCAAATCCAACCATTTATCACAGGAGGCGGTCAGCAACAAGACCACGCATAATCCCATCCCTATTCCTTTATATTTCCCGCGAAACATCCGTGAATGGTTCCATTTCATAACATTTTTCATTGTATCCATTTTTAACTTTTTTTTAGAAGGTTACATTCAATCCGAACGAAAATTCGATATTGCTGGGCGCTTTGGATCTGTCGTATCCGATGGAATACAATTCGCCCGCGCCGGCATTGGCCAGGTTACGCATGTTGATTTCGGGGTTCATGCCGGTGTAATTGGTCCAGGTATAGAGATTATAGGCGGTAAAGTTGACGCTTGCGTCGGTAAATCCGATTTTTTTCAACCAGTCCCTATTCAACGAATACCTTACCGTTAAGGATTTGAATTTCATGAACGAGGCGTCTTCCACAAAGCGGTCGGAACCCAGCCAGTTATAGCCTTTGCGGTAAAGAGCGCGGGGCAGCAGGTCGGCAGGCGCATACTGCGGATTCTCGTAAGGCTGCAACCAGCGACGTAAAACAGCCGTGCTCTGATTCTCGAAGCCATACATTTTTTCCATATCCATCTTGGTTTGGTTCACAATATCGAATCCGTAGCGGAAATAGAAGTAGGCTTCCACCGTAAAGCGTTTGTAGCGAACGGAAGGGCCGAAGCCTCCCAACAGCAGGGGATTAGCATTGCCCAGATAGACGATATCCATATAGTCTATGTTGCCGTCGCGGTTGATGTCTTCATATTTGGCGTCTCCCGCCTGAAACACATAGCCGTTGGTAGGATACCAGAATTTCATCTGTACCGGGATACGCTGTCCCTGTTCGTCGTAGGTATAAATTTTCTCGCCGCTGGCGCTGCGGGCAATGGTTTCGTCGTCGTTCAGATACACGCCCTGAGAACGATACCCGTAAAAGGAACCCACCGGATTGCCTTCTTGGATACGCGCCATATATTTGCCGTTTTCCGCGGTAGGCACGAGGCTCAACGGAACGTTCTCGCTCATGTCTGTCACCATGTTTTGGGTGCGGCTCAGATTGAACCGGAAATCCACCTGCCAGTCATTGACGCGCACCGGAGTGGTGAACACGCTCAACTCCCAGCCTTTGTTTTCCAAGGTGCCCACATTCATGCTGATACTGCTGATACCGGAGGTGGAAGGGATACCCACCCCGTTGAACATCAAATCGTCGGTGGTTCTCTGATACCAGTCAAAGTCAATGTTCAAGCGGTTGTTGAACCCGATAAAATTAAGCCCGAGATTCAGTTCAATGGTGCGTTCCCACCTCAAACCGGCCAATTCCATGCTCACCGGACGTACGCCCAATTCGTCAAGGTAAGTATATTTGTATGAATCATACTGGTTGAAGTGGAGGTAGTTCCTGTCAGGCGCTTTACCGCTCACTCCGTAGCTGGCACGCAACCTGAAATCATTCAGAAACTTCAGGTCTTTCATGAACGGCTCGCCCGAAAGACGCCATGATGCGGATACGCTGGGGAACAACCCAAAGCGATGTCCTGTCCCAAAGCGAGAATTGCCTTCACCGGTTAAAATACCGTCAATGATGTATTTGTCCCAAAATTTCCAGTGCGCTATTACCGTTCCCTGCATGCTGCGTTCCTGCGTAATGCCGGAGTTGAGCGACAGCAGTTGGGAAGGATTGGACATGTCCGACAAGTAAATGGAAGGAGAGTTGGAGGTACTGCCCGAAAAAGACTCCATCCGTTTATCGTTGGTGTACAATTTCGCCAATCCTTGAAAATCAATATTTTCACTGATTTTCGGCGTGAATACCAATTGATTCTCTATGGAAACGGCAAATGCTTCCGAATCGGATTCTGTGGTTCTGTTGACGGTCTCTTCCCACAAAGGGCGTCCGGTAGCGGACTGGGGCAGGAAGCCCTTGTATTTGTTGCTCATGATGTCGAAACTCACATTCCCCTGATACCTCAGTTTGCCCGGAAAAATGTCGTACTGTACGGTAAACACAGGGCGTACGCGGTCATCAGTGGCGTTGAACTCGCTGTTGTGAATCATCGCGATAGGGTTATAAACGCCTCCGCTACGGCCGGACGCATTGGATATAGTAAAAGACCCTTGCGGCGTGGTTTCGGGCGAGAAATAATTGGAGGTTTGTTCGCCCAGATCCGTATATTCATACACGGATTGATTCGGCATCTTGGTATAAGTTGTACCTAAAATATCCGACATGTAAGGCTGGTAACGGTCGCCGTGGGTATAACTGATATCCGCCACCACGCGCAGGTTATCCGAAATACTGTAGTTCAAACTCAACGTGGTGGTGAACCGTTTATAGCCTGTGTTTTTCAGGTTGCCTTTTTCATCCAGGTAACCTGCGGAAATACGGTACACTGCCTTAGCGCCGCCGCCGGAAAGGGAGAAACTGTGATCATGCCTGAACGCATTTTTTTGTACTAATTTCACCCAATCGGTATTCTGTCCGTAATTATAATAATAGTACGGATTGTTGGGGTCGCGGGAAAATTCGGGATAGCTTGCCAAATTCAGCGGGTCGCCTGCATTCATGGCTGATTCGAGTATCAAGGTGCTGTACTGGTCTCCATTCAGCGTGGGAATAGCGTCGCGGGGAATGGAAAGGGAGCCTTTGAAATTGTACGACAGTTTCGGCTTTCCCATAGCGCCGCGCTTGGTGCGGATCATCAGTACGCCGTTAGCGCCGCGACTTCCGTACTGCGCTGTGGAAGCGGCGTCTTTCAACACGGTGATTTCCTGAATGTCGCTCGGCGAGATATTCAACAACTGGGAATAGCTCTCTTCATCCGCCGTAGCGAAGTCAAAATCCGACGAAATGGTGGTTTCGTAAGGAATCCCGTTCACCACTATCAACGGGTCGGAACTGTTGTTGATGGAGGAGGTTCCACGGATGCGGATAGACATGCCCGCGCCCGGCTGTCCGGAGTTGGCCACAATGTCCACGCCCGCCATACGTCCCTGCAAGGCCTGATCAATGGAGGTCACAGGCAATGCATCCACCTCTTTGGCGTCCAAACGACTGTATGCATTCGTCATGTCCCGTTCGTCCACGCTCAACGCGCCAACAGTGATTTTGCGCTGACCCACAATCTCTACCTCGCCCAATTGAGCGGTCTCTTCTTCCAATTGCACATTAATCACTGCCTTACTCCCTATTTCTACCGTCTGGGGCTTGAACCCTACATAGGAAAATACTAATTTCTGCCCCACTACATTATTGACAGTGAGACTGTAATTACCGTTCATGTCGGTTTGCGCACCGCGGATAATACGGTTTTCCCTGTCCGTTTCGGCAACAGATACCCCTACCAAAGTCTCACTTTTATCCGCCTTGTTGACCACCTGTCCGCGGATAAGAATCCTGTCCTGTGCCAAAGCCAGACTCCCGGACAGAAAGAACGCCAGCAAAACGCTGCTTAATACTTTTCGCATCATCATCATATTCATAAGTTGTTTATTGATTTACTATTCAAGCGGTGGAATAAAATAATTATCTATCTCATGCAATACGCCTCTTCTGGCGAACATATTACTGCGGTTTTCCCCCGGCTGCACCGTTGCTTCCCTGAGTTCCGCAGCGCTTTTGGTAATATTGGTGAAATGCAACCTGCTCGCTAACTTGTTCACCATCAAATATGTGGAAGACAAGGGCAATTTGTACAAAGTGACCGATTGTTGCCTGTCCACTACCGCTCCGGTACTCTGTTGTATCCGGCTGTAGCCGTCATCCAGATAAACAGAGCCGGGAAGAAAGTGGTATGTGAAAAAATTACCTATATCTTTGGCTGTCTCTATGGTCATCGCAGCAGGAAGCACATTCAGCACGCTTCTGTTGGCAGCCTTTACTACATGCTGCTCTATCCCCCCGTCCATTCTTTCCACCTCAATGGTATCGCCCGCGGTCCGAATGATGTTTTTCGCCACGAATTTCAGGCTGTCATTTCCATTGCGGTCTCGAAAATAAACCCGTCTTGCTAATATTGCCGCATCTATTGCCGCATTATTTGGCAGCAAAACAGTATAGCTGGCATCTCTGCTGAGTTCAACATATCCTCCGTTTACTAAGAATTTCAGATATGCCACGCTTTTCGACACATTGGGATTGATATAATCTGCCGAGTCGATATATGCCATTATATCCCGTCCGTATTTGCAGAGGTCGTCGTCATCGGAACAGACGGAATACTGCATTAATTTATCCATGGTATAAACCGTCCCGTTGAGGAATGTTTTTTTCGGTGTAACGCTCACCCACTCGTCATTGTCATAGTTGCCGATCATCTGCAATTTTCCGCCTTTGTAGCGCACCATGTCGCCATAATCGTTCAAGGCATAGCCGTAACCGCCGTAAGCAGGGTCGCCGCCGGTAAAGAAGTCAAGCGCCGTTTCCTTAATTCTTTTAAACACATGCGAACGAATCAGCCGCTGCATCCGTTGTTCGGGAAATGTGGCGTCAGTGCCGGAAAAATCATGCCGGAACAGATAGCTGCTGGTGCCCCACACCCAAGTAAAACCATCATCCGGAGAGGCGGCTTCCGAAGTAAACAACGAGTCGGGCGCCAGTAAAACGCTGAAATCCTCATTGGGATAGCCGTTTAGCTCGGATTTCATCAATTCGCTCATCAAGCTGTTCCCGAAATATGTGCCGAAGGCGTTTGACATCATGGTGTAGACAGGGCGCAACAATATTTCGGTCAATACGGACTCAAAATACCGGCTTTTGATATAACCGTTGCCGCCATAGAAAAAGCCGTTGCTGGCAGCACGCACGTCGGTATATACCGATGCATCGAAGCGAGGACCACTCTGTCCGGCTCCGTTGTTGTAATCCCCATCCACATTTTCGCTGAAATGGAACGACCCGGGATATACCAAACCGTCTGTCATCTGCGCATTGATGAAATTCTCCCATACCGTAGCCGGCACCGCTTCCATGGAGGCATAATAATCTGCTAATTTCTCGTCAAAAAATTTCCTCACCCCGTCGTTGTTGGGCGCAAAAATCGTGTAACCGCCCAATTCCCCCTCCGATGTGGAAGGAGTGGTCAGGTTGGTGTAGCGTTCGCAATGTATGGGCAACGCCAAACTGTAGGTCTTGATATTTATTTGATCAATATTTCTGGAAGGATACATCTTCTGATAATAGGCGGTGACACTCGGAACAGTCGTATATCCATAGAAATATGGCTCGCCCAGCGTATTTTTCGACTCTATCAACGCCATATAATTGGAATATGGCGCTTCGTTGAGAATGTTTTCAAAATTGGGCAACGGTTCGTTGACTTTATCCACCTCATGAACCACTCCGTTGCCGGTGGAGATATCCGATTTCACCACAGAAGCGCCCTGTATGTTTCTGCCGGAATATTCGGAGGATGGGAAAAAAGTCTTATAATCTACGCCCCCAAGCGATTGAGTCTTAAAATAATCCTCCAAAAAGAAGGGTATATACTTGTAATTATTGTCGTTGGTAGAAATCGTAGCAGAGCTTCCTGCGGCAACAGTAGGACTGATGACCCAAATGGAATCTCCCTTGTATAATTCCTTATGGATGGTTTCATAGTACAGCGTCCGTTTTTTTACGCTCATCAGGCTGTCCCAACCGTTGATATTCTTGGAATCCGTCGGCTTTGAGGTGCGTACATGGGACAATTGGTTAAACTGATACCGGTTGAACAGCATGGAATAGGCCACCACCTTATTGGCTTCGGCAACCGGCACCGCATCCACCGATGCATAGCCTTTTTCGGCAAGCCATGCGTCCACGGCGGCGTCATTGGGCGCAAACACCGTCCACAGACCGTTGCCTTTGAGCGACACCGCATATTGCGTTTTTTCTGCAAGCTGCAAATACTTGCCGAAACGTCCCTCTTCTTGCAAAGTCTCATAGATAGGCTTACCCGCCCAGGTGGGCGCCTCATAATAAGCATCGCGGTCTTTCTGGCACTGCACCAGCAACACCGCCATAAATAACGCTAACGAAAATTTGATAAAAACGTGATTCATATAATAATAAATTTAATTAATGGATGAACAAACGATAGGAAGCGGGTAAGAATTACACGGGACAAAAAACCGTACAGTTAGCAACAAAAAAGCCACAACATGTCCCGACATGCTGTGGCATATATAATACAGTAACTGAAGGACAGCTACATTGTTCTCTCTCTCTCTCTCTCTCTCTCTCTCTCTCTCTCT
>JAISWE010000112.1 GCA_031271175.1 Bacteroidales bacterium
TTAATGTCGCCGTCGCTAAAGTTTTTAAAATCTTGTTTTTTAGGGATATACTGTCTAATAAGGCCATTAGTATATTCATTCAGTCCCCTTTCCCAGGACGAATATGGATGAGCAAAAAAATAGTTTGCGTCAAGATATTTAGCAATAAGTTTATGCTCGTAAAATTCACTTCCGTTATCGGAAGTAATTGAATGAACGCATTGTTTATAAGGCAGCAGGAGGAGGAAGAGTTCTTTAGCCTGAAGCATCTAAATTCGGTTGAAGATGGAAGGGTGTCTTTTATCACTAAACCGAGATATCAAGTCCTAACAGGGTGATGTCGTCAAAAATGGCGTTGTTCGTTCCTTTCAGGTTCTGGGTGTCGATGATGTTTTCGATCGCCTGTTCAATGTGGTCGGATTGCCTGATGGCATTTTCCAGGACATAAAAAGTAGAATCCACTTCCCCCTCGTGCGTATCCGACAGCACCTCCGTCATGCCGTCGGTGTAGATGAGCAGCAGGCTGTGTTCATTGATTGACGTCCGGTGTACATTGACGCATGGGAGGATGTCGAGCATCCCGATGGCAACGGTGGAACTTTCGAGCAGTTCCATTTTTTCCGATTTGGTGCGGTACAGCAGGGCGGAAGTATGTCCGGCGTTCACATATTCCAAGCAATGGGTGATATAGTTGTATCGTGCAATGAAGAGGGTGATGAATTTTTCGCCCTGCGCACTTTTCGTCACACGGTGGTTGAGTTTTTGCAGCAATATTTCCATGGTAATGTCCGAATTGAGCAGGGCGCGCAGGGTAGCCTGAAAGTTTGACATCAGCAGGGCTGCCGCCATTCCTTTGCCCGACACATCAGCCACACAGAAGCCTATCTCGTTTGGTCCAAGCTGGATACAGTCGAAATAATCGCCGCCCACCTCAAAGTGCGGCTTGTAAAAAGCGATCATCCTGACATGCTTGTCGTTCGGAAGATCCTGCGTGCCGGGGATCAGCATGTTTTGCATTTGGGATGCCAGCTCCAATTCTTTCTTGATGGCCTCTTGCTGAAGGCTTTCCTTAAACAGCCGGATGTTTTCAATGGCAACGATAATAATGTTGGAAATGGTCTGTATGAACTGTAAGTGCTTGATTACAGGGCTAAGTCCTTGCATTTCTTCTTCAATATCCCCTATCAGGACATAGGCAATAGGAAATTGATTGTTGTAAACGGGGATGATAATATCAAATCCCGGCGGCAGCGTCCTGCCCCATGCGGCAAACGTAATTTCCGAAAGGGGCAGCAGCTCTTTTTCGACGTCAATTTGGCCGACCGTATCGGGCGATACGCCTGCATTGAGAATACATTCCCAACGGTTGTGACTGTTCTTAAACAGCACTACCTTCCCGATTTTAAGTTGTACGCATAAAATACGGGTGAACTTGTCCAATAGCGCCTCCACAGGCTGGTTGTCATTGATAGCCCGCGTTATATCGAGCAATGCATCCAGTTTAAACTTCAGTGTCTGTCTTGCCGCATTATTTTTACCTATCATTTAATATTAAGTCTTTCATTAAAAAACAAAATTACTAAAAAATCGGAGATGAAAAAATAATGTCGGAAAATGGAACACATTTATCTTCGATAATGGGTTTCGTTAAAAAAAAGCAGGCCTGTAAGCCGGGTTCTGTTCCGGTGTTCCGGATTCTATCATTTATCTTGCTCCGGCATTGCTGCTGGAGTCATGCGGCCTACCCCCCGTCTTGGGCGGGCAACCCTCAAGCGACGGTGTACATGGCCTTACAACCCATGATGCGTACGGCTTCCGGTGTCGCCATCGGAACCGGTAGGCTTTTACCCCACCTTTTCACCCTTGCCTGCGTCATTGCGACCGGCGGTTGTTTTCTGTTACGCTCATTTGCCTTGCGACAACTTTCTGTTAGGAAGCATGGCGCCCTGCGTTGCCCGGACTTTCCTCAGCATTGCGCTGCGATAGAACGGCCTGCTTTTCGGAGGCAAAATTACATGAAAAACACGGGTTTTCCAAGCGCGCGCGAATGATTTTTTTTTACAGCGGAAAGATAGAACAACCCGGCAAAAAAGACAAAAATTGTATCATTTTGACTTTGATTTCGATAGAAGGGCGGGTTTTTGATGTTCTTCCGTCATGTTGTAAGGCAGTTGCCATACGTTTCCTTTGCTGTCGCCGAAATACAGGAGCGATATGCTCGGTTCGTCCGGATTGCCGTCAGACCAGAAATACCTGAACGGATCGACGCCATTCACCACTTCCCTCACGTAGTTGTGGTTGCGGGGGCTGTTGCGGGTAATCTGTTTTACTTTTTTCCAGTTCTTTCCTTTATCAACGCTTTGCCAGAGGACTAATTCTCCTCCGCATCCCCACGGTTGCGGGCTGTTTTCGGTTGGCGCTATCACCGTCCATTTTTTTCCGTCCGTCCATATACTGCCGGTATCGTAATTGTGGTCGGAAGTGGTGACGACGCTGTTTTCCCATTCTTTGCCGTTCCAATAGATTACCTGCCATTCTTTCAGGCCGTTGTCGGGGCCGGGCTGGTGTCCTTTGCCCGACACATACAATGCCATCGGATAGCCCTTTTCATCGAAGGCGACATCTTTGATGTACACATTTTCGTCTTTGCTGAAAAATTCGCGGATCAACGTTGGGCTGTTCACTTCGGTGACCGGCACGTTGACCGGCGTTCCATCCACCTTAGTCCATGTTTCGCCGAAATCGGCGGTTTGCAGGTAGTAGATGTTGGTGCGTTTGTCCACTCCTCCGTTGGGGTGCCAGTTGAAGAAGAAGACGATTTTTTCTCCGTGCTGGTCGCTGATTTGATAATGTCCGCCGTTTTTATCTTCCGGTCGTTTGATGGCGGCCAGTTGCCGATGTTCCGTCCATGTGCGTCCGTCGGGGCTGGTGCTGAAATACAGCAGCCTGACGCCCGTATATTTGGTAAAGAGGTGCAAAAATCCTTTTCCCGGAATATATTTGGGTTGTGGATACGTTCTTTCGTCCTCGAACATTTGCTCGAAAGCGTCGATGCTGTACGGTTGGCTGCTTCTGTAGCCGAATCCGGTGCGTCCTCTTCCGCGTCCGCTGACAAAGACCCACACATAGCCATCCGCATCCATTGCTATGGCTGGGTTGTCGTGAGGATCGAACACGCCTCTTTTGTCATATACCACCACAGGTTTGCTCACGGTTCCGGTTTGGTGGTCGAAGCAGCCTGCCATGCACAGGAGGTAATTGCCGTAAGCGCCTTTGGGATTTTTGGAAGCGTCGGCGGAGGTCGTTCTTCCTTCCGCCATGCCGCCATATACGAAGAAGGTTTTTTTCACTTCGGGGGCATAGATCGCCAAAGGAATATGCTTTGCCGTGTAAGTCCCCATGCCGCCGGAATATTTGTCGCCGTATTGGGACGGTTGCCCCAGCCGGAACCAGACGCTTTTGTATCCGTCTATTTTTTGGTTGTCGAGGGGAGGATAACTCTGCGCAAAGATGCCTTGCGAAAAAAAGGATACAATGCCTATACATACTGTCTTTAAAAAGATTCGATGCATGATTTTCGATTTTCTAATTTTATTATTCATTATTTATTATTCATTATTTATTATTCATTATTTATTATTCACTATTTATTATTCACTATTTATTATTCACTATTTATTATTCCCTATTCCCTATTCCCTATTCCCTATTCCCTATTCCCTATTCCCTATTCCCTATTTCGCTGTTTCACAATTGGATGACTTCGCTTCCGGCCAGCAGGAATGCGCCTGTTCCATATACTTCCCAACTGTCGGCGTTGAAGTTGCGGCGCGGGTCGCCTCCGATGGGTTGTACCCATCCGACCCGTCCTTCGTCGTTTACGCAGCGCACCAGTCCAGCCCATGCCTTTTGGACGGCGGGCAGATAGACTTTTCTGTCCAGCAGTTTGTTGTTGATGCCCCATGCCAGGGCATAGCAGAAGAAGCCGGAGCCGCTTACTTCGCCGCCCGGATAAGCGTCGGGGTCCAGCAGGCTTGCCCGCCACAGTCCGTCGGTTTGTTGCAGGGAAAGGATTTTTTCCGCCATTTCCCGGAACAGTTGTTCGTAGAACGGGCGTTCGGGATAATCCTTAGGTAACTCTTCCAGCACGCGCGCCAGGCCGCCCATCACCCAGCCATTGCCGCGCGACCAGAAAATTTTCTTGCCGTTGGCTTCCCAGCGGTCGTTGCCGTCGTTTTTGATGACGTAGTTCAGGTCGCGGGCAAAAAGGTGTTCTTCCTTGTTGTACAGCAGGTCGTAACATTCCTTGTAGTATTCGTCGTTCTTTTTCAGGAACGTCATATCGCCTGTTATCACGCCGAGTTTTACCATTGTTGGGGGCGCCATGAACAGGGCGTCGCACCACCACCATTTGATTACGTCCACTTTGCCTTTGGTCGGATACGGGAGGGCGATGAATTTTTTCAGCGTGTCCACGGACGGCTGTATCATCTCCGGTTTCTTTTCCCTGCGGTAGAGGTCGAGGTACAGCTGGCAAATGGTGACGTCGTCGGCATGGTACCAGCGTTTGTGGGGTTTCCACTGTGCTTTTTCGCCCGTTTCCATCATGGCCTGATAGATTTCTTTTGATCGGGTGGTTTGCCATGCGGCAAAGACGCCGGCGTAGAACGCGCCGTTGGTCCAATCGCAAGGATTATGTTTCGGGTTTTTCAGTTGCCATTCCGTTGTTTTCAGCAGAAGGGACTTGATGTACTTTTTGCCGAACAGTTCTTTGTCGGACGGCTGGGCGGCGATATTCCCTGCGGACAGCAGGAAGGCCAAAGGGATCATTACTTTTTTCATGGGTGTTTTTATTGATTTAGTGATATTTATTTTTATTTGCGTTAAAACTGCCAGTTTCCGGAGAAGCGGGCTTCGTTTAATTTTTTCAGCATGGTTTGGTTTTTTTGCCTCAGGAAGTGGTGTTGCAGGTCTTTGAAAAGATAGCATTGTAGCCAGTATCCGTTGGTATATTTTTCGAAGACGGAGGTGGATTCGTGCAGTTTGGCGTACCATGCGACGTTAAGTCCGTATGTTTGCGCTGTTTTTTCGGCCAGCAGGGCGTTTGCCCAGATGTTGTCCGCCATGCGCCGTTTCAGTTGTGTGTAGTCGGCGTATTGGAAGCCGGAGATGTCAATGATTTCACAGCGGTCGTCAATGCCAAGTTGTTTCAGGTCGATGATTTCTTCGAATACCGTGTCGCCGTCCAGGTCGTATTCGATGTAATCGAAGAATCCGTTGTTGTCCTTGTCGGTATATTTTACGGTGGCAAATTTTTGCGGTGTTTTGTTCAGCCAGTGTCGGTCGTAGGCCTGGTATGCCGATGCGTTTTTGTCGATTCGCCAGCAGCCCCATTCGGCGCCGTACAGGTGTAGTCGTCCGTCGAATTTGCCGATGTAGAGTTGTCCTTTTCCCGAGGCGTCGGTGTCCCATTCGCCGCGGTCGCCGGCTGCATCGGATTGGGGGTGGTGATCGAGGCCTTCTTTTCTTGTTCCGATTTTGAAGGGGTCGCGGGGTTCGTAGAGTTCCACTCTTTCCCATCGTTTGCAGTCGTCGTCTTCGTCATATACGAACCATATCTGATTCCATTCACCGGTAAAAATCATATCGGGCGCCGCGTGATGGTCGGGATAGATCAATTCGTCCAGATGTCTGAAACGGGGATCGATGAAATACCGGTCGGTTTCGGGTAATCCTTTTAGATGGTTGATTTTGTGTACCTGGTCTGTATAATCGAATCCTTTCCCCCTGAAGTGGACGGTAAAATCGAAATCGAAATGATTGCCCGGTCGGCTGTCGTTGTCCATATCTACAGCCAGCGACACCCAGTCGATCCGGCCGCTCAGTTTTATCCGTTGGGTGTTTTTGCCGCTTACTTGGCCGTTATAATGTTGTGGTGAATCGACCAGCCGGATGGCCATTTCGGAGAGTCCGTCGCCATCGGGATCGTAAAACAGGAAAGGGTTTTCCCAATTCAGTCTCAGGTCGTCAATACCGTTGGTGTAGGCGTGAATTTTCAGGAAGGCGGTGTTGCCGCTGTAGTCGGTGTAGAAATCGGATGTTTCGATTCTTTCCCAGTTTCGGAGTTTGAAAGTGTTCCAGTCGATACAGTTGAATACCTGGTCGCGGTCGGTATCCAGCACCCACATGTAATGTCCGTTCGGCCATACTTTTTCGGGTATGCTGTCGGGATATTCCGCCACTATTTGCATGTCGGCTTTTCCGTCGCCGTTGGTGTCTGCCCAGTCCACGATCAGATCGCCCCATGAGCCGTACCGGCCGTCTTTGTTGCGGTCGATCAGCAGGCAATCGTTGTCGGTATCTCCTTCGATATCGTCATTTTTCATATCGCCGTCGTCGTCGAGCCAGAGGACAGGTGTGTCGCCGGTGGAGATGGAGCGGATGGCGTCCGGTTGGCCGTCGCCGTTGAGGTCGATGCGTTGCGGTTCGTAGCCGGCGGGCGGGGGAGGCAGGCGATAGGGCGTGAGGGGGGTGTTGACGTTCCAATAGTCATCCTGCGCCGGTTGCTGGGCAATGGCGGCGGCGCACAGCGCAATGGCGAGCAGGCAGGCAAGGTATGTTTTCATATTTTCGGGCTATTGCTGTTTTTTTATTTTTTACAGGTTTAAAAATCGACATTGTCTCGCCAACGGCGGCGGATATATCCAAAACGTGAAATACGACATTATATTATTCTTTTTTAACCACAAAGGGCACAAAGTAACACGAAGTTCTTTTTGACAAAACTTTGTGTGACTTATGCGACTTCGTGGTTATTTTTTTAACCACAAAGGGCACAAAGTAACACAAAGTTCTTTTTGACAAAACTTTGTGCGACTTATGCGACTTTGTGGTTATTTTTCATTATTCACTATTCATTGACAATTACCATTATTCCGTTGGCTACTGCACGTTCGGAGCCGTCGGAGGGGTTGTTGCGGATGGTGCCGTTCACCACCATACAGGAGGAGCCACCGCCGTCCATGTTGACGCCTGTGTGGGCGCCGAGGGCTTTCAGGATAAATCCTGCCTGTCCGGTGGTTACTCCGACGGAATAATCGTCCTCGCGACCGTCGATTACTACCAGCCATACCTTGTTGCCGTCCTGCGAATAGCCGGCTACGGTGCGCGGGTGCGCTTCATTCCATGTGTTGCTCGGCGTTCCGTCGTTCAGGATGACGCTTTCGTAGCCAGCCACGTTTGGACGGGTGTCCGTCAGCTGGGTTCCGTTGAGTCGCACATTCATGGTAACGCCCACTTTGTCGCCTGAGGCGAGGTTGGACAGGAAGGCTTTGGAATCGCCGTCGTTGTTGAAGGTGACCGGCACTTTCATGTTACGGATCAGCACGTGATGATTGGCGCTGCTGCCGAAGTCCAGCCGCAGGGTGTGGCCGCTTTTACCCCAGCCGTAGGTGCTGATGGCGGTGCCGAGGTCGAGGGTGAAGGTTTTCCATTTGGATTCGTCGGCGGCGTCGATACCGGTGCCGTCGAGTTTCAGGTTGGCGGGAGTGGAAACGCCGGAGGCGGCGTCGGGTCGTCCGTAGAAAACCTGAAAGTTGGTGATGTTGATGGCGCTCTGGTATTCGAAGGTGAGCGCGGCGGTAACGGTGTTGCGCACGTTGGTGGTCAGCGGCTCGGTAAAGACGAAGGGGTCGGTGCCGGTGGTGCGCAGTTGCCAGTAGCTGCCTTCATCGGCGACGGTCATCTGGTTGGGCGTTCTGGCGCTGACATCGAATCTCAGCGGCTGGTTGGGATCGCCGTAGCTGTTGCCTACCAGCACAGCGCCTTCGCCGTTGAAATTCTTCCCTCCGTAGGGAGAGCCGGCCGGTATGGTGGTTTCCACGTTGTGTTCTATTCCCGTTACCGTAAATTCCATGCGTTCGTTGACGCGCCATCCGCCTGCGGGATAGGAGAGCGAGACCATGGTGCTGGTGTAGGGCGACCACGCAAAGGCGGAGTCCGTGGGATAGTAGTTGCTCAGGTTATTGAACAGCACCAGTTCTCCCTCGTCGGCGTAGCTGTTGATTTCCGTCAGCGGGAAGAGGCGGTTGCCGCCGTCCGCGGTGGCGGAGAAGCTAACCGTGCCATGGGCAGGCCGTCCGTCGTCTTTCAGCACGAAGCCGAGGTTGCGGGTGAAGGGCGTCTGCACCAGCATCCCGTTGGTCATTTCCATGGACAGCGGCCGGTTGTCGATGTAGGCGTAGCCTGTGGTGTTGCCCGTCGAGAGCAGGTAGAAGTCGTTGTTGACCACGGCCACCGGACGGCGTCCCGAAGCGGCATAGGCGGCGGTTTTCCGCTCGTACATGCGGGTGGGGCGTTCTACGTTGTTGTAGTTGGTGCCGGAGAGGGAGGGTTTGGCGGCAGGACAGACTTCCAGCCGGTTGCCCGGTACGGAAAGATCTACTTCCAGCGCGTTGACCACCAGTCCTTTTCCATAGAGGTCGAAGCCGTTGACAAATTCCGGTATGGCGAATTTCAGCCATTTCACGCCGGGTGACAGTTCCGCGTAGTCGAGGGTGTCGGCTTCGTAGATGACTTCGCCGATGGTGACGGTGAGTTCATAGCAAACGCTTACGTACACGTATTTCTCGATGTCGTCGCCTTTGACTTTGATGTTAGCCGTTCCCACCGCTATGCCGGTGACCAATCCGTCGGCGGATACTGTCGCCACGCTCGGGTTGTCCGAGCTCCATTCGAAGATGGCGCCGGATTCGGGCGGGTCAGGGGTGGCGGTGACCTGCTGCGTGTTGCCGATGCGGAGCGTGATCGTGTCGGGCGAAACGAGAATATCCGTCATCGGAACGACGCTTTTGACCCTTACCGGTATTTTTTTCTGCACCTGATCGCTGATTTTGGCGCCGACGGTAATTTCCGCTATGCCTATGGATTTGGCAGTAACGATTCCCGCAGCGGACACCGTGGCGATGCGCGAATCGCTGGTGCGCCATGTGAACGGCTGCTCGATGGGGTTGGCGTCCGACGGCACCGGCACGGCTGCCACTTGCTGCTTGTCGCCGACAACCAGGTTCAGCGTCTCAGGGACGACGGCAATGTCCTGAATGGCCGGCACCGAACTATCGGTGTTGCGGCACGACCATAATAATAATACAATGGCCGATAACGATATGATCTGTCTCATTTGTTTTTGTTTTAAAGGTTTTTTAAAAAATAACGACTCTTTGGACGGCTAACACTTTGATGGAATTAAAATTGATATATGTCCTTTTCTGCACTACCGGACAGCTTCCGGTGCTGGCGAGGAAATTGTCGATGAACTTGAAGCGCAGGTACCGTACTCTATGGATATTTCCGTTCACGGAAAGATCGTAGCTATCTCCCGCGGTGGCCTGCGGCAACCTATCGGCGGAATTCGCAGGCGGAACGAGTTCACATGCTTCCAGCAGTATCCAGTTGGCGTCGAATACATTTGAATGGTCTTTCGGGTTGTAGCTTTCGTCCACTTCGAGGGCGCCCCATATTTCAAACTCTTTCGGGTTGGCGCTGGTATACAGTTGCGATGTTGCGGTACTTGCGTCGCCTCTTTGCCACAGGGTGAGCGACGAGAGATTGTAAGTCGCTCCCATGTCGATGGTGAACCAGTAGGGGAACGGGACAAGATCAGCACAGGCAGTGATAGCCCACGCTTTGGTCATAAAATACGACGTAGCGGAATTGGAGATTGCGTAGTCGTTGGTCCAGATTTTGTCAACGGTATTGTTCGTAGAGTTGGGTTCGCTGTAGTCGCCGGGCAGGTCTTTCAGGGAGAAGCCGCTTCTGTTGATTTCGGCTGGGGTTTCCATGATCTGGAACGAGACGGTTTCCGTTATTCTGAAGGTATCGATGGCCAGCGAGTCGGGCTTGAAAGAGGTATAGACGGTAAAGTTTTTGATGGACAGGTCGAAGTCTTCCAGCAGTGCGCCGGCGGAATCGACAGGCATGCTGAGCGTGCGGGTGTCGCCGGCGCGGTCGGTCCAGGTGATTTCTTCGCCTGTTGTTCCGGCATCCGCAGGCCCCCATTGTATTTGCAGGTTTTCTTCTTCCGTCAGGAGGATGTTTCCGATCCCCCTGCTGAAGAGCGACTGCCTGTATTTTTCGCCGTATGCCGTGCCGATGGCCTGGGCGGCGACAGAGCGGTTGCCGTTGGCGTCCAGACTATAGATTTCGAAGGTATAAGTCTGTTCTTCCAAGTTTTCGATTGTCACATTGATGGTGTCGATTCCTCCGGTGCGCGATACCGGCACCGTTTGGGAATTGCGTTTGTTGTTCCAGTAAACGACGATTTCGGTGATCGACGGATCGGATACAATGCGCCATTGCAACTGTATCCTGTTTTTTCCCGGATATACCTCAATGGAGTCGGGTTTTCCCGGGTAGAAGATTTCGCCGCTTTCGAGGTATTGCCGGTAATTGTCGGTCATGCCTTCGCACGCCCCCATCAGCGCCGCCAGCGTCGCTATGGCGACCGGCAGGAAGAGGCGTGTTTCCCATTTCATTTTTTTATTCCGATTTTTCATGTCTATGGTGTTTTTATGGATGAATGATTTGATTAATAGGTTTCTACTATTCTTCCGTAGAGCCAGATTTCCGTCATGTTGAAGAACTGGATGGTGGGGCCTCCCCACACGGCATCGACGCTCCAGCGCAGGTACCTGACCGGCACTTCATAGTTGAGTTCAAATTCTTCGCCTGCCAGCTGGTAGTCGATGTCGTCCTGGGTGAGTTGTCCTGCGGGCAGTCCGGAAGGTTTAAAGGAGACGCATGGGGTGCTTCTCAGCTCTGTCCAGCTGTCGTCCCAAGCGCCGTTGGGATTGGGGGCTGTGGAGCCGAAAATCCGCCATTCCTGGGGATGGCCGGCATTGTACATATACTGTGTCGCCGTATTGCTGCGTCCTATGACCTTCACACTGGTCAGGAAAGCTTTCACGCCCAGGTCGAAGGTAATGGTATGGGGCAAGGGTTGTATCCCCGTAAGGGTGTGGAGCATATTGGCGTCCCCCAACAGGTTGTCCCACAGTTTTTCGATGGGACGATTAGTATAGTTTTGGCTCATGTCGCCGGGCAGAAACGCTGCTCGGAATTTGTTTTTATCCAACGGTGTTTCCGGCCATGGATAGAAAGTGCTGGTAAAATAGTCGGAACTGTTGCCCCACCGGTCTTCCACATAAAAGGAGAAGACCCTCGGCAGGGTATCGAAGCCTTTGTAGCTGTAACTGGCTGCGACGGACGAGGTGTAGTAGGTCTCGGTGATCGGTTTGCCTGCCGTATCGGTGGTGGCGAAATGGATTCGCATGTCCGCTTTGGAGGGGTTCTGGATGGAGAACTTGATGCCTCCGAAGGTTTCCTGCACGGATTCGGCGATGGATTCATAGACGGTAAACACCGGCGGCGTCTGGGGTTTGACGGGGACGATGACCGGGTCGGACATTTTGTTGTTCCTGCCCACCGAATAAATGCGGACGGGATACAGGAGGGTGTCGCCGAATCCGTCGATGACAAAGCTGTTGGCGTAGTAGGATGTTTTGACTTCCCGCGTTACGCCTTCTTTTATTTCTGCCTGCGCCTTCACGTAGAGCAGGTTTTTGTCGTCGGGCAGCTGGTAGCTGATGCTGGCTGCGCCGGGCAGGGACGTTGCCACAGGATTGATCACCGCCGCAGGAATAGCGTCGGTGTCCTGGATGGGCGCATGGCGCTCCTCTTCGCATGACGGCAGGACGCAAAGCGCCGCCACGATCATCCATAAACGGTAAAATGACTGAATTGTTTTCATGAGATCATGTATTATTAATTATTAATTACGTATTATTACTTATTATTTATTACTTATGACTTATGTATTTGAATTTTCAACTTTCAATTTTCAATTGTATCCGAAGTTTTGTACCAGATTTCGGTTGACCAGCAGTTCGCTTTCGCTGATCGGCCACAGGTAATCTTTGGAGGTGAAGGTCTGGTTGAAAAGCACCTTTTGCCGGTAGTAAAATTCCGGTTCGGACTGCTGGTAATCCCATCCTGTAATGGGTTTGTTGAGTTCGATATGCGCCCGTCGCCAGCGTCGGAGGTCCCAGAAGCGGTGTCCTTCAAAGGCCAGTTCTATGAGCCGTTCCTGTTGGATGATCTCTCTCAGGGTGTTTTGTTGACGGCATTTGTTGGGGTTGAAGGCGAAATTGTCCCATGCTTCTCCGATGGTGGGGATGCCCGCCCTTAGCCGTACTTTGTTCAGCCAGGTGTAGGGAGAGTCAAATTCGGTGGTGTCGGAGGGGTTTCCGGAGGGGCCGTAGGCTTCGTTGAGCGCTTCGGCGTACATCAGGTAGAGGTCGGCCAGCCGGATGAGCGGCCAGGGATAGGTGGTAATGGTGTAGGCGCTGTTGCTGGTGGGCGAGGGCGAGCTTTCGTGGTTGACTAATTTTTTCGGCCAGTATCCGGTGACATTGGTTCTGGCGGTGGCCGGCGTTACCTGATACTGTCCTGCTTTGCACTGCAGGAGGTACTGGTTTCTGTCGTCCTTGGCGCCCTGTCCGAGCCACAGCCCGCCGTCGAAAGCCATGCCGGCATAAAACCTCGGTTCCCTGTCGAAATGCAGCCCTATCGTGGTGTAGCCGGGTTGCAGGTAATAGCGTTCATCGCCCACTGCCGTCCGGAAGCCGAAGCGTCCGGCATAATCGTAGGTTTTGTCGTCGCTCAGGGGCAGCCCGTTGCGGGAGTAGAACATTTCGGCTATTTTGATGGGCGGGGCTAATTTGCTTAAGGTGGCCTGGTTGGACAGCGAGCCAGGGTATTGGCTGGACATCAGCCCTGCCGGCGTGGCGTTTTGTTGGGCGCTGTTGCTCATGCTTTGCGTGTTGGCCCATATTATTTCGTCGTTCCATTTCAGCGCTGCGGTGTTGCGGAGGGCGACCAGCCTTCGGGTGGAGTCGGAGGTAATGGTATAGCCGCTGCCCAGCGAGCTGTTGTCATAGGTATAAAGCCGGAAATATTTCTCGCAGAGGCGGATGGCGTCTGCGCAGGCTTCGGCTGCTCTCACCCATTTTTGGGGGTCGGGCGTATCGTTGAAGAGGCGGACGCCCCTGTTGTCCTCTATTTCGTCGTAATCGCTGCTTTCGCCGTTGAACAGTGGGCTGGCGGCGGTGAGCAGCACCAGCGCCTTCAAGGACAGGCAGATAGGCTGGGTGATTCTTCCGAGTTCCGAGGCTTCGAAGTCGATTTTTTCCGGCAGGTGTTCCACCGCGTCGTCCAGCAGTTCCACGATGTAATCCACACAGTCGTTTACCGGGTCTCTATAGGTTTTCACTTCCTCCACCGTTGATGAGATGGGAAGATTTTCCCTGACGAGGGGTATGGGGCCGTACATGCGGAAGAGCCAGAAGTGGTAATAGGCTTTGAGGAATTTCACTTCGGCGCTCCACCTGTTTTTTTCGTCCTCTTCCATGTCGGGGACGCGGCCGATGTTTTCCAGGAAGATGTTGCAGTCGCGGATGCCTTTGAAAGGGTTGCCGTTCCAGTGGTTCAGGTAGGGCGAGGAGGCGTTTTGCAGCCCCCGCGCGATGCTGGTAACGGCATTGGCGCCGGTGGTGGTGATGTAGGGATAGAGGTACCAGTACTCATCGCCGCCGGATATGGCCGGGTCTTCGGACAGGTTCCCGTGGTTGGGCAAATAACGGAAGCAGGTGAATAAATAGCGTTCCGTGGATACGCGCATGTCGAAATTTTCTTCGATGGTAGCGATGTTGTCGGGTACGACGTCCAGATAGTCGCAGGCGGTCAGTATGCCGACGCCTGTTATCAGGGAGATGATTTGGTAAGATAAGCTTTTCATACTGTTTTTCATGAATGTGATTGGATAAATGGATTGTTGGTTAAAAGGAGGCATAAAGTCCGATGTTGAACACACGTTGGACGGGGTATCCCAGTCCTGCGCCGGCCATTTCCGGGTCCCAGAGTTTGAATTTGCTCCAGCAGAACAGGTTGGTGGCATTGACATACAAGCGTAGATTGCTCATTTTTATTTTTTCGGCGAAGCCGGAGAAGGAATATCCCAGTTCGATCTGTTTCAGTCGGAGGAAGCTGCCGTCCCGCTGGAACCATGTGGACGGTT
Organism: Bacteroidales bacterium; assembly: GCA_031271175.1. GTDB lineage: Bacteria > Bacteroidota > Bacteroidia > Bacteroidales > UBA4181 > JAIRLS01. The sequence continues at coordinate 14,111 of JAISWE010000112.1, forward strand.
GCGCGTTGTTGCTGATGGCTGAGGTGCTGAGCCTCGGCCAGAGGGCGTAGAGGTTGCGGTTGTCTTCCGACCAGTGGTCTTCTGCGTAGGCTTTCATCATCTGGTTGTTGGAATGGTAGGACAGTCCTCCGAAGGAGAAGCCGTAGTTGTCCAAGAAGGGCGAGGTGTCTGCTACTCCTATCCGGAAGGATTCGCGTGCGGTGCCTTGGAAGAAGATGCTGAAATCCCATTGATAGTATCCTGTGGAGATGCCGAAGCCGTAGGATATTTCCGGCGAGGTGGGGAATCCTGCCGGCACCCTGTCTGCCGTGGTGATGCGTCCGTCGCCGTTCAGGTCTCGGTATTTGACGTCGCCGGCCATGTAATCGCCGAACTGGGTGGGGGAGTTGGCCACTTCATAGTCATCTACGAACAGGCGTTCGCCGATGTACAGCCATTCCTGCAGGAGGGGATGTCCTTCCCTCGACCGCCATGGTTCGTCGTATTCGGGTTCTTCATACACTTCGTAGCGGTTGGTGGCATAGGTGAAGTTGCCGCGTCCCTGCACCCACCAACGGGTGTTGAAGTTGTGGGAATAATCGACGGAAATGTCCATGCCTTTGCCGGAAGCTTCGCCTACGTTGGCTCTGATTTCGGCTGCCAGCCCCATGGACGCGGGAATATCGGCTCGCGTCATCAGGATGTTCCGCCGGTATTCGCGGAAAAATTCGGCTTCCAGCCGCAGTCTGTCGAACAGCCCTAATTCCATGGCGATGTTGCTTTTTTCAGACACTTCCCAGGTGATGTCTTCGTTGGCGTAGCGGCGAACGGTGATACCGCCGTTGGCGGCGCCGCTGCTGGGATACTTGTTGTCGGTGCCGAAGACCGCGCCGCTTCCTGTTATGACTTCGGACAGGTAATAGAACCGGTCGCTGGCGCTGCCGATGGCGTCGTTTCCTACTAATCCGTAGGTAGCGCGAAAGCGGAGGGTAGAAAGCGTGTTTTTTATCGGCGCCCAGAATTTTTCGTTGGAGACGCTCCATGCCAGCCCTACCGAGGGGAAGAAGCCGAAGCGGTTGGATTCGTGGAAACGTTCCGACCCGTTGTATCCGAAATTAAATTCGGCGAAGTAGCGGCTGTCGTAGGAGTAGGTGGTACGTCCGGCCAGCCCGAGGTTGCGCGAAGGCAGGGAGAGCTGCAAGCTTCCGGCGTTGGCCGTCAGCTGTTCCCTTAAAGTATAGACCAGCAAGCCGTTGACGGCATGTTTTTTCCCGAAAATCCGGTTGTAGTTCAGCGCCGCTTCCAGATAAAAAACCGAACTGACTTCCTTAGGTCCTTCGCTGTAAGTGAGGGACTGTTTGCCCTGGTCTTCGTTCAGCAGGGTCAGCTGATAGGTATTGTTCCTTTTGTCATAGTTTGTGGCGGTATAATAGAAGGGGATGTAATAGCGGCTGATGTCGAAATAGGCGTTGCGGTTGGTGTTCATCATAGCCCTGAAACTTAATCCTTCGGTGATAAAAGCCAGATTTTGATTCAATTCCAGCTGTGCCAGCATTTTGGAGCGGGAATATTCCTTGTATCCTCTCACCATTTCGGCGTAGGGGTTCAGGTACAGTCCTCCACCGTCGTCATATTCGGCGCTGCCGAACATGATGTGCTGTGCGCTGGGTTTTTCCGAGGCGGGGAAAAAAGCGGGGAATTTCACGGGATTGCTGCGTACTACCATGTTGTACACTGTCGAGCCGCCGTGTATCGGGCCGATATAGTCGTCGAAAGAGCCGTTCAGCCGCACGACCAGTTCGGTGTGTTTGGTCAGGTTGATATTGACATTGGAACGCAAGCTGTAGGTTCGCAGTTTGATATTGTTGTTGAAGTTGTTGGCTCCTTCCACTTTTAATATGCCGTTGTCGTTGGTAAAGCCTCCGGACACGAAATAGCGGGCGACGGTTCCTCCTCCGGAGATGCTCATGTTGACGCGCTGGTTCATGGTGTAATCTTTCATCAGGGAGCTTTTCCAGTCGGTGACGGGGAAGGCGTAGGGGTTAAGTCCGGCGAGGGTATTGTCGATTTGGCTTTGCGAGTAGGGCAAGGGCGCGAGCGGGTTTCGGGTCAGCGCCGCTTCGTTGTGCAGCCGCATGTAGGTGATGGCGTCGGTAAATTCGATGTCGCGGGTGGGTTGCGAGAGGGAGTTTTCTATTCTGACGCTGATTTTTGATTTTCCTTCGCGTCCCGACTTGGTGGTGACTAAGATGACGCCGTTGGCTCCGCGCGCTCCGTACAGGGCTGTGGCGGTGGCGTCCTTCATGACGGAGAAGCTGGCGATGTCGTCCGGCTGTATCCTTGCCAGGTCGGTAGTGGTGACTTCCACGTTGTCAATCAGGATGAGCGGATCGACTTTTCCGGCGCCGAAGGTCATCACGCCGCGGATAAAAAATTCCGCATTGTCCTGTCCGGGTTCTCCGCTTCTTTGGTAAGAGATCAGGCCTGCCACCCTTCCGGCGAGCGAATTGGTGAGGTTGCTGCTGGGTATTTTCAGGTCATCGGGCGCCACGGTAGCGATGGAGGCAATCACGCTCTCCTTCTTTTGTTTACCGAAAGCTACGATGGTCACTTCTTCCAGTTCGGCGGCAGCTTCCTGCATGGCCACTGGAATGATGCGGCGGTTGCCCACCACTATTTCCTGCAAGCGGTAACCGACAAAACTGAACAGCAGCACGGAGGTATCTGCGGGCGCTTGAATCAGAAATTCGCCGTTGATGTCGGTAGTGGTTCCGGTCATCGACCCCCTCACAGTGACGTTTACTCCCGGCATGGGGTCGCCGGTTTCGTCGGTAACGGCGCCGGTGATGGCGCGTTGCTGCGCCGACAACGAAAAGATACAGGCGCACATGCACAGGGACAACCACAGTCTTTTCCCTGCTTTTCTTCGGATCATTTGTTTATTCATATTTGCTATTATTGTTAATGAAATTGCTTATAAAAAAAGGTGATAAAAAAACGGTTTTTAATGCTAAGCTGGAGGGAATGTAAAAAAACCGCATAATATCAAAAATGATATTGCGGCTATAGATAAATTCCGAAAAATTTTTTTTACTTTTCGCGCGTGCGCGATTATATTTATCTGTTGTAAGTCTCTCTCTCTCTCTCTCTCTCTCTCTCTCTCTCTACAATAATCGCACCAAGCCATATATGCCCTGCATTACACGTCCATTTCCCCTGTTGGGAAAATCGCGTATTTTCGGAGGTTTTTCGGCTAAAAAGACAACTATTGCACATATAAAGTTTGCATAAAATTTGATAGCGCAAACATACAACGAAAAATTCAATTTGCAAATGTTTAACTGTTAAAAATTCATAAAAAATGTTAATTCGCTGGAAACGTGATAGATAAAACAACAAAATTAGTAATTTTGGATGCAGTTGCTTGCGCCGGCATCAGACATTGGCACATCAAATGCAGCTGAATTTGATATAATGCGAGATTTGTGTTTACTTTGCGTTTTTTTAGCAAGAAATACAGTAATGC